>CALCCX010000474.1 GCA_937900165.1 uncultured Acidimicrobiia bacterium
TTTTTTTTTGTAATGATACGGCGACCACCGAGATCTACACTCTTTCCCTACACGACGCTCTTCCGATCTTCCGCTGTGTATATTGGCGACCCGGATACACCAGTTTGGGCTTCCGTCCTGGGCCCAGAGACTCGTAGTAGGTCGCCTTTCCAATCACAGGCGCGCTGCTGAACCTCGTCGCAAGCCCCAGGTCGACGAGATAGTTCCTACCGTAGTGATCATCCGGGACCATTCCGGCGACGAAGTCGGGCGCCCCTTCCCGGTCCTCGACTACATCCCGACCCTCTTCAGACCTCACGACGACTGTGGCGTCCAACTCCTGAATCGCCGAGACGCTGCCGGCCGGAGAGACCAAGATCAGCCGACGGTGCGGGTATGTCTGCGCGTTGTAGCTCGCCAAGACACTTTCGGCGTCTGACCGATCGCGGACATGAGAAACCACCAGAACATCCGGCAGCGGCAATGCGACCTTGGTGGCCGTGACCTTGGACCATATGTAAGCCAGACGATGCTGATATGTGTGGCTCTGGAGCATCTTTCGCAATCCGTGCAGACGGAAGAGGTGCATCATCCGCTCGTCATCCAGCAACGCAGAGACTCGCCCTGCGATCTCCTCAGCGCTGTCCGAGGCGATCACAAGATCGCCGAACATGAGCCGCACCGCGTGCGCATAGTTGCTGACTACAACCGTATTCGACCCCAGCAGCTCAAAAACGCGCCGCGCACACATCGTTTGCGACTGCGTTACAGAATTCAGATTTACCGCATAGCGGTAGCCTTTGTATGCGCGGTCAACCCGATCGAAAGGCAAGTGACCCAGAATGAATGGTTCGAACTCGGGCGGAAATGCGTAATTCGGATCGTCGGCACCGTGGTTCCGGTCGTAGATCAAGAATGGCCTCAACTTCGTGAGTTCCAAAACCATTCCTCGGAGATCTCTAGCCCGCTCCGGATAGCGAACATAGTACGCACCTGCGAAACAAAAGGCGTCGATCCGCTCTCCGATCTCCATAGGATTGAACAGCCGCGGCTGGTTGGCGAAGGGTAAGAGAAATACGCGATCGTGTCCCAGGGTCGTCTTGTACCGGTGGATACGATCGAGATCCGTAGTGAATACGAAGTCAAAAGAGGCGGCCGCGTTGAGAAAAGTATTGAAGTGAATCGGATCTTCTTTGTTCCAGAAGATCGTGGGGACGTCATTCCTTCGGCACCAGTCGAGAATGCCCATGAGGTCATCGTCAAGATACTGAACCCGCCGGTCCCAGAGGTTGTTGTGGCCACGCCACGCGGATTCGACGAAGAGAAGATCCGGTTGGAAATCACCAAGTTCGGACAACCAACCGTGTGGGGTTAGTTGCCGGAGATTGCACTCTGGCCCGTACGACTTGTAAGTGAACTCGTCCATGACACAAGCCACCCGAAGCTGATCCAGCCCATTGCGAACTGCGGCACTGGCGGTCATGCGGCGACGTCACCCAACTCGGGGGCCCTATCACATCGTCTAGAAACGGGGACACACCATGGCCCCCGTGCAGACTTTTTCATGGTGATCGCCGACGGAGACGGTTGACGAAGCGCCGATAGGCCGAAATCAGTCGCCACGCCCTGCTCCCCGTGATGCGCTGATAGCGCTCTTTCAAAGACGCAGTGTGTTGCTGTTCTCTCTCCAACTCTGCGGTGCAGGCCACGACCTCGTCGTTACGCATGTCGAGTTCCCGGGACGTATCCCAGTACCGGGTCTGGGCCTGCCTAAGCGCCTCGGTGAGTTCCGCGCTGTTGCTCCGGAGGTCGTCCTCGCGTTTCACAAGGACGTCGCGATCCTGCCGCAGCCGAGCCAGCTCGGCACGTGAGGATGCCAGCTCAGACGTGGCGTCCTCGAGTTCGGCCTTGGCGGTCTCATAGTCGGAGCCGAGACGGTGCAACTCCTTTTTGGTGGCCTCCAGCTCCGGTCCAACTCGGTCTAACTCCTTCTTGGCGGTCTCAAACTCTGGATCAAGGCGCTCCAATTCGGCTCGAACCTCGCTTGCCTCTGCCTCACTCCGTTGCGCCCTGGAACGGAGATCCGCCAAAGCCCTCAGGTCGATCGAGACGTGTGATTCACTGTCCATTCGCTCCTCCCGAGTCCCCAACCTGCAACACCGATGCGCCCTTGCCGTACCAAACGTGTTCCTCGATGTGCAGCATTCCGATTTCTCGAGTCCACCTTGTCACCATCTCCTGCTCGTCACTCCTTACGATGTCGTCAACAATGAAGAGGCAGCCGGGGCTACACATCGGAGCCAGCAATGGGCCGGCGGGATAACGTGATAGAGAACCGATATGCCCAGGAGGCCCGTCGACAAACACCGCGTCGATTCCTGCAGCGTCGGCCACCGCCTCAGACGAATACCAAGAAAAAGTCTCCGAGCCGAGCGCCACCGTCGTCAGCGGAGCGAAACGCAGTTCAACGACCTCTTCCAGTCCCGAATCGTGCAACATCTCAAGAGTATGTGCATACCACACGGCATCATGCTCAAGGCTGATCAGACGGGAGCCGGGGAAACGCTTGAGC
>CALCCX010000475.1 GCA_937900165.1 uncultured Acidimicrobiia bacterium
TTCAGACGTGTGCTCTTCCGATCGCCCTGCTTTGTGCGTCGGTCAACTCGACCAGTCCGGCAAAGGAACGCCTCCGACGTGACGAGCTGGTCCTCTCAGCCGTCGAGCAACGCTGTCTCGTCGTAAGGACAGGGCACGGTCTCGGGTCCCTGCTGGGCGTAGGCGAGCCAAAAGTCGCGTAGCCCAACTATGTCCACTTCCGAAAACCGTTGCATTCGTGTCCAAGCCGTAGCGACCACCAGATCGTCCAGGTCCGCTCGTGGTGCGACGATCATGTGGCCGGCGCCCAGGCCTCGGGCCAACGCCGTCAAGGTCTCCAGATCGCCCTGTGATAGATCTGGCGAATATTGGACGATCACGGTGCCGTGTTCGAGATTGTGGACTTGCACGACATCTGGTACTTCACGTCCGGTCACGCCGCATCTCGACCAATTTGGAGCGTGGGGTCCAGAGGTGGGAGGGTCGGAGTTGTAGGTTGGCTGCGCATCTCCTGGGCCCACATGCTCTCGCCCGAGATCGTTGAACTCAGTGATGCCGTCGCCTGATCCACAGGCGGCAGCCAGAATTGCCAGGACCCACAAGAAAGCAAAACGCCTCATCCGCTTTCCCTATCTCGCAAAGCTGCCAGTCCAGCGGCGACCAACAACCACAATCCGGCCACGATCACCAAGGCCAGCCACGTCGACCGCCTGGTTCCAGCCAGGCGGGCGCTGAGGACCGCGACCCCTCCTTGTGCGCCAGCGAACATCAACGTCCGTATTGTGACCGAAACCGACCCCGGCTGGTCCAAAAGGCCTCTGACCCGGTGCTTCAACACCCTGAGCACGGGCTCGATGACCAGGATTGCCAAAGCTCCGATGGTCCCGACGACGGCGGCCGGACGGGCCGACCCGTCCGCCGCGGCTATCCAGATCAGCAGGCCCATCCATGGGTACACCGAGGCGCCGAGCGCCAGCCGAGGAAGTACCAGAGCCCCAGCTCCAATCACCACCGCTATTCCTGCCATAGATGCGATGTTCTGTGTGTCTGGCAACGCCAGAAATGCCGCCCCGGTCGCCGCGGCCATGCCAACGGCAGCCAAACTCGGGGGTGCGTGAGCCTGGTCAAACGTGGCCACCAACCCACCAAGGACTGGGATGGCCACCAAGACCACGAGCTCCAACCCACCTTCCCCGGCCGGGGCGGCGAACGCCAGTACCGCGGATCCGGGTATGCACGCGAGCACTCTCCATCGTTGGTCAGGGCGGCGAGGAGCCAAGAACGGCAGTACCAGCAGCAACCCGACGCCGAGCAATACCGTGTCCGGCAGGCTTCTGCGGGTGGTGGCGAGCGCTGCGGTAAAAACCACGACTGCAATCCCGAGCGCCGGCACACGTCTGACCCTGATGATTCGGTGTAGAGCCGCTAGCGCGGACACAGAAGCGAGTGCAAGAAATCCGGTGCCTATCCCGCGGAGCAGGAGTTCGATGGTCCTGGCTTCAGCGGAATCTCTCATCGGCGGGAGGTTACGGGGTCTGGAAGGCTCGGCGGTTGTTTGCTCGGTAGATACGTGGTTCTCGGCCGGCGGCCTGGTGGGCCGGACGCGGTTTCGTCGACATGGATTGCCTCGAGGAAGGCAGGTCGGCTGGGGGGCTGCGGTTAGCCTGCGCGTATGGAAGCTCTTCTTGGAATAGACATCGGTGGCTCGGGCATCAAGGGCGCCCCGGTGGATTCGGACCAGGGCGAGATGCTCACCAAACGATGGCGCATCGAAACGCCACAGCCCGCTACGCCCGAGGCCGTCGCGGCGGCGGTCGGATCCGTCGTGCGTCATTTCGACGATGTGTCCGGGCCGATTGGTATAACGTTTCCTGCGGTGGTCAAGAATGGCGTGACGCTGTCGGCGGGCAATGTTGACGATGCGTGGATCGGTACGGATGCGGCTGCACTGTTTGCAGACCAATGCGGAAGGCCCGTTTCGGTCGTCAACGACGCAGATGCCGCAGGGATCGCCGAGATGGCCTTCGGGGCAGGCGTTGGCAGGGACGGGGTGGTCATCGTTCTCACCTTCGGCACTGGAGTAGGCAGTGGTACGTTCTCAGGCGGTTCCCTGGTCCCCAACACCGAATTCGGGCTCCTCGAGTTGCATGGGTCCACGGTGGAGCAATATTGCGCGGGCCGAATCAAAGATGAGGTCGGTCTGACCTTCGGGGAGTGGGGCGACAGGGTCAACGAGCTGCTGGTCCATCTCCAAAGGCTGTTCTTGCCGGATCTGCTGGTGATTGGCGGAGGAATCTCGAAATACTTCCACGAGTTCTCTGGGCGATTTGACCTCTCCACAGATGTTCTTCCGGCCACGATGAGAAACGACGCCGGAATCATCGGCGCTGCGATGGTGGCGGCCGGCGCCGGTATGTCGAATCTTCGACCAATCTGACCGAGCTGCGCTGGTGGCCTCTAGCTGGGTGTCTCAGTGGCGAACTCCTCGTACCTGGCAAGTCGACTCCGGCTGATCCTGGCAGTCAAGACGGTGCCGGTCTCGTCATGGGCCTCAGCGATCACCTCCGCCTCGCGGTAGATCTCGGCGAGTACTTCGCCTCGCTCGAATGGGATCAACAGTTCCATGTCCTGTGATCCACGGGCCAACACCGTAGCTATCGAGGAGTGGAGGTCGTCCATTCCCGTACCTCGGAGCGCGGAGATGATCGGCGCATCCGGATACAGCCGTTTGAGCCGTTCCAGGGCGGCCGGATCCGCCTTGTCCGCCTTGTTCAAGACGATGATTTCGGGGACCGTCGCAGCCTCGATGGTTTCGAGGACCTCGCGTACCGCGGTGATTTGATTGGTGGCTTCGGCGTCCGAGGTATCGACCAGATGCAGGAGTAGGTCTGCATCGGCAACTTCTTCGAGAGTCGACGCGAATGCCTCGACCAGCTGATGGGGCAGGCTTCGTACGAACCCGACCGTATCCGAGACGAGGATTCGCTGACCGCCGGCCAGGTCCCAGCGCCGAGTTGTGGAATCCAGGGTAGAAAAGAGTCTGTCTTCGGTCAGCACCCCTGCCTCCGTCAGCGTGTTGAGCAGCGTCGACTTCCCCGCGTTGGTGTACCCGACCAGTGACACTTTGGGCAGGGCAGATGACCGCCGGGATTTGCGCTGTGTATTCCTGAATTTGCGAACCTCTCGAAGTTGGCGTTCGAGCATGGCGATCCGACTTGTGATTCTCCTCCTGTCGGTTTCGAGCTTCGTCTCACCTGGCCCACGAGTCGCAATGCTGCCCCCAGCTGCGCCTGCCTGGCGGCTGAGGGTGACTCCTTTGCCTCGGAGTCTCGGAAGGTGGTACTTGAGCAGCGCCAGTTCGACCTGGAGCATGCCTTCCTTGCTGGTCGCGTGCTGAGCGAAGATGTCGAGGATCAGCGCGACCCTGTCGACCACGTCACACTGGAAAATGGCCTGCAAGTTGCGTTGCTGGGCGGGGGTCAGGTCGTTGTCGAATACGACGACATCGACGTCGAGGGCGGTTGTTTCTTCGGCGAACCCTCTCGCCTGGCCCTTGCCGATGAGTGTGGCCGGCGTGGGCTTGAGTCGTCTGACGACTGCCGAGCCGACCGGCTCAGATCCGGCGGTTTCCGTCAGCAAGAACAATTCATCGATCGCCGCTTCGAGATCCCGGATTGGCTTGCCGCTGATCTCAACCGAGATCAGGAAGGCTCTTTGCCTGATGACGTCCAGGTCGGTGACGGTTGCCGTCAACCGACGGCGTTGTCGGCCTTGAGGGTCGGTTGTCATGAAACGCTTGATGCCTCTCCGACGATCCCGGACCGCGGCCGGGTGTTCGGTCCCACTCTTGCATTCATAACGGACCGATGCCTCCTCATTTAACCTGGATCCACCGACTTAGGGAAACGAGTCGCCCGGCGGGCCGCGCCGGTACTGAGGCTCGGGGTTGTTTCGGCTTTCACTTTGGGCCAGGCGGGAGAAGTCCTTGCCATGACTGGCGAGGCGGGCGAGGAGCCGATCCGTGCGGTGGGTCCAGGTTTACAGATACGAATTCTCACCGGGAGGGGACTCGTTGTCTTCTTCCGCAATGATCTGGGACTCACGAACTGCCACGGCGACTCGGCCGGTCGGCGGCCAGAGGAACCTCCACGCACCGGTAGGAACGGCCCAGAAACGATTGCCGCTCTTGATGTCCATGAGTGAAAGGGCATCACTGGTGGATTCGGTTCCGGCGGGGACAACCAACCCAGAGCGAGTCGCCGATTCTTCGAGCAGGTGCCCGACCCGCCATCCGGGCAAAATACGATATCCGTTGATGTCCGTGGGTGATGGTCCGCTCATCTTTGTGCAAGATCCTTGGTATATCGGGAGATAGGAGTGTGCGCACCAATCTACTCGGCCTCCAAGGCCCAATGACATCGTGACCACGGATCACACGGTTGGAGGTTGAGGTCCTTTGGATCGGCTCAGCGACCGGGCCGTTCTGATCAGATCGGTAACCCGAACTCAGGATCATGGTACAAACTCGAACATTGCGCATCCTCTTGGTCCGCTCATGATTCCAGGCCGAGGGTTTCCATTGGTGAGAGCATCCCAGATCCCGACGACGGGTCCATGGACGACGCGGGCCCGAGCGGAGGGGCCGCCGGCTTCGATGAGTTCCATGACTTGGTCCTTCGCCCGTGCAACGCCGATGTCTCAGTCGTCGTCTTCGAGTGATTTGACCGCACATGGCGGACAAAGGGCCAAACCATCAACGATAACCGCCGCATCATCTTGGCATTTGGCGCATTTCTGGTCGTTCATGACAAGATCATCGGCGAATCGAAAAAGAATTGGAGGACCATTCCGAAACCGAGCATGGTGACTAGTCGACTGAGTGGTTGCTGTAACGGGATTCGACACTGTTCCAGAACGCGTTGGTCAAACTAGGCTGTTGGCCAGAGGAGGCGAACGAGCGCCTGGTGGGCTCCCTGGTCTTCAACACCAGTGGGGGTGCGAGAGTGCCCCGGCGGGTTCGATTCCCGTCCGCCTCCGCCAAGATAAGACCACAGCCCCAGCAGCACCCGCGCGACTGCACAGATTCTCGTGATCGCCACCTACCTCCGGCGCATGGTGCACATGTGCGCCATCCTAATCAACAAGTGGCTGTGGCTGGTTTGACGTTTTCAAAGCCTCAGGACCACTAGCGTTGCGTGGCAATGGTGAACCGAGATACATCAGGGGGCCTTCTCGACGTTGTTGGTCTCGTTGAGAACGCCTGCAATCTGTCGAGAGACCACTTGGCCGAGATGGCTGAATCGGAAATGGAACCCGATCTACCTCAGGAGTCGTTGGTTATTCCGGTGCAAGAAATTCTGGCAGAAGCAGTTCCGCGTGCAGGCGCGACTCATGTGACAGTGGTGAGCAAGGCAGAGGCCTATCGAGCGTCGATTCCGATCGGAGTACTCGTTGATCGGGGTCGGATGGTGATGGCGCAAGACGGCAGCGTGCGGTTGTTGGTTCCAGAGGGACGGACGATGTGCTGGAACGTCAAAGACGTGGCGACCCTACGAGTAACCGTTGGTAAGGAGCTAGACGATGTCGATGACAACCCAACTCACTGAGGTCTTGTGAACGGATTCGCGGAGCTGATCGCCAACCGGCGTCGGGAACTCGATCTGGGAATCGACCAGGTGGCAGCCGCGGTCGATCGATCTGTGGCTGTGCTGGAGGCATGGGAGAACGATCGCACCTTTCCGGAGGATCCCGCGATCGTCACGCCATTGTCCAGGATCTTGGATCTGCCTTCAGCCCTGCTCTCGGAGGCCCTCGCCCAGTCTTCTCCGAACGCAAGCCGGCCGGTCGACGAAGCCGCACCGGCCGTTGGCGAGGCATTCGTGGCTGATTCCCCTTTGACCGAATCCCCGACTGCTGGGGAGGCAGCGTCCAGCTCCGGAGACAAGGCTGATGTTGTTCCTCTCCCAACTGCCGGCGCGATCGACGTGGAGGAGGTTCCAGTCGGCCCAACCGCCCAAACTGTTGGAGCAGACGGTGCCGAGATGGTCGACGATGACGAGTCGGGGAGGAGTTCATCGGAGACCCGACCGCTATACCAGCCGTCTCCACCTGGCCCTGCCCTTTCGCCCCCTGAGCCCGTCCTCCCGCTGCCAGAAGGCGGGTCAGGAGCGCCTGAAGGCGATCTTTTGGCCAAAGGGTTGGCACTGGTTTCCGAGGCGTATGAGTCGCTGGCCCGGCGCTTCCGGCGGCGCAGATGGGCCTCACGGGCGCCTACGTCGTTGCCTTCATATGTCGAGGACCGAAAACAGCGGACCACGTATCAACTCAGGGCTATTTTTACAGGGGTGGCCATAATTGTGCTCATACTGTTCATCCGATGGTCATGGGGGCAGTTCGCGGATGCCTTTGGCAGTCTTTGGCAGACTCTCGTGGACGCTGTTTGAGATAGCGGGTCCAGTGGGTTCCAGAGGCACTTCTTCGTTGATGATCTCGAGGCATTGACACGTTGCCACTGTAAGTGGTGTAATGGCCACACGAAGTGCGGGACTTCGAGGCTGATGGGACCGAGGCGCTGGGAGCAGAAGGGACGCTCATGCCAGACGAATTCTGGCCAGAAGAAACCAAGGCCGGTCAGGATTGGGAGAATTGGGACCCGGTGACGCTGACCGAGTATCTCGTTTCCCTAGAGGCGGTGGAACCTGGTTCTGACCTCGTGCTCGAGATCCGCCGCCATGTGCTCAACGCGGATCGCATCTCGTTGGATATCCGCAGGCGGGTCGGGGCCCGCGACCGCTGATCGAGGCCTGATTCTCCCTGTCTGTCGAACCACGACTCAAAAATACCTTGCCGCGTAGCCGAAGCATGCGAGACTGTCCGGACCAGAGAAAGGAGGTGGTCCAACTTGGTTGATAGTTCTTGTAGGACTCTGGAGGTGGCCGAGCGCTGAGCGGCGGCCATTCGAGCGCCGCTCTTCGGTATCACAGCCGAATAGATGGCGACTCCATCTCGGACCACCGGATCTCTCTGTCTGCGAGTTGGTCCTCTCGCAGCTCCGTTGCCAAGAGTCGGGAAATACCCGCATGGGCAACCCAGGAGAAGTACAGCGAGGTTTAGAACCGACGTAGCCCCTCTGCTTTTGCGGAGGGGCTACGTTGTTTGGTGCGCGTTGGGCATGGCGGACCCCAGCTCAGCTGGGATGCTCGGCGCGCTCAGAAGCTTCGGCCATCGGCTGGAAAGCTTTAGACGCCCCGCCATGGGCGCTGGCTCTTCGGTGAACTGCACTTGGCTGTGTGGCCGAGCCCGCTCGACGAGCTGTCGCTAGCCAGGCGGTTCCGTTGGAGTTGAGAACCCTTCGGCAGCCAACCACTCGTTGTTGAACATCTTCGACAGATAACCGCGGCCTGAATCAGGGATCAGAACAACAATGAGCTTCGTGTGATCTTCCTGAGCAACCCGGATTGCGGCACTCACGGCCATCCCACCAGATCCGCCAATCAGTAGGCCTTCCTCGGTGGCCATGCGCCTCGCTGTAGCGAACGACTCGTCGTCACCGACCATGAGATACCTGTCGACCGTTGCGCGATCTAGGGTGTCAGGCCAAAAGTCCTCGCCGACCCCCTCGACCTTGTACTGATGGATTTCCGCTTCGCTGGCCGCCGTGAAAATGGAACCGGCCGGGTCGGCTCCGACGACTTCGATCGCTGGGTTCTGTTCTTTCAGGAAGCGCCCCACTCCTGTGATCGTTCCACCGGTCCCAACGCCGGCGACGAAGCCCTCTATCTGGCCACCAGACTGTTCCCAGATCTCGGGACCTGTCGTCCGGTAGTGAGCTTCCGGATTGGCCTGGTTGAAGTACTGATTGGGCCGGAACGCGCCGTCTATCTCATCCGCCAGCCTGGAGGCTACCTCGTAGTAGGACCCTTCGTCGTCTGGGGTGAGGTTGGTCGGTGTGACGATGACCTCGGCACCGTAGGCGCGCAGCAGGTCGATCTTCTCTGTCGAGACCTTGTCAGGGACGGTGCAAATGACTCGATAGCCCTTGATGGCCCCGACCATCGCCAGGCCGGCCCCCGTATTGCCGGAGGTCGGCTCGATGATCGTTCCGCCCGGTTTCAAGAGCCCCTCTCCTTCGGCCTGCTCGACCATCGCGATAGCAATGCGGTCCTTGACGGATCCGGCCGGATTCATGTATTCGACTTTGGCGACGAGGTTGCCTGGCGGGTGAAGTCTGGAGAGCCGGATCAGCGGAGTACCACCGATTGCCCCGATGGCGCTGTCATGAATGTTCACATCATGGAGGCTAGTTGCCTCAAACTACGGGCGATGCTCGGTCACCCGCCGTAGGCAGTCTTGAGGCCAGGGTCGGTGCCATCATCCCGGTAGGCGATCAGCGGCCGGCCGTCAATGTTGACGATCACCATGTACCTGCCGACACCGTCGCCGGTGGCCGCTCCGTCAACAGTCGAAAAATCTACTATGGAGCAGGTCTGGTTTTCGCAGTTGGCGAACTCGAGCGAGGTGTTGGTTGCGTTGTAGAAAGCGACCCAGGCGTATCCGTCGGGCCCACCGACAATCGATGTGAAGGTGCCAACGTTCGAACTCCCGGCGACTTGGTTTATCGAGGCTGTCGAGCACTCGGTGTCCACGCATCTCGCAATGACGACTGTGTCGTTGACGTCGTCTTGGTAGCTCATGACAGGAAAGCCCCCAATCACTGTCATATCGATGCCCCTTCCGACCTCGCCAGACGCCCCGTCTATGCGGTTCGACACCCTGCTGGAGCAATCGGCGGTCAGACACAGGATGTATTCGAGATCGTCACGCGAACTGTTCCAATAGGCGATGGCCGGAAGTCCTCCGACCACTGCCATCGAGGTCTGAGTCACGGGTCCAACATCGGTGGCCACCTGAGTGGCCGTTGAGGAGGTGCAGGCGAGGTTGTCGCAGGCGACGATGTCGATCGAGCCGCCGTCCACCTCGGAAGCGAATGAGCCGATGACGGGCAAACCGTTGATCGTGACGATGCTCGACTCGCCGCCTCCGTTCGCCAGCGGGTCATTCGAGTCCCATCCGGTGCAGGTGAGATCTGTGCACAACGTCACCCTTAGGGCCTTATCCGTCAAGGCCTCTGAGGCGATGACCGGCTGATCGTTGATTATCTGGATGGAAGCCGAGATTCCGCCGAGGTTGGGCCCCGTCAGGATCTGGTTTGAATCCACTGTTGTGCAAGCCGCATTGGCGCAAAGCACGAACGCGGGGGAGTTGGCGCCGTTGGCGCGGGTGCTGATCGCCGCCCGTCCACCGGTGAGGACCATGTCGATGTCGATCCCGAGGTCATCGCCAGACGGAACGGGGTTGAGCTCCCATGTGAAGTCTCCGTCCGGCATGGTCGTGGAAGTCGTAGTGGTTCCCATCGTCGTGGTGCTACCGGGCGGGGGAGGCGGAGGTGGGGGTGGACCCCCCAGGTTGAGAGCGCGGGCCAGGAACGAGGCCATGCGCTCCACATCGGTCTTGCCCTTGGCGCTCAAGGGGCGCACCGGGTCCTTTTCCTTGGGAACCGCGTCTCCGAGATCGGAAGAGCGGCGGGGAGGGGAAGGGTGTAGATCTCGGGGGGCGCCGTATCAGTAAAAAAAAAAAAACAGAAAAACTACGTGAAA
>CALCCX010000476.1 GCA_937900165.1 uncultured Acidimicrobiia bacterium
ATCTGAGTCCAGAGTACGTGACGTTCAACGGGGCCAGGAGCTGATGACCACTGGCCACAGCGCGCCCAGCGCAGAGAAGACTCGAATCGCATCGACCATGGGCAAGGCAAAGATCCTCACCGAGGCGATGCCGTTCATCCGTGATTATTCGGGTGAGACCGTCGTGATCAAGTATGGCGGATCGGCGATGGTGGATGAGGCGTTGCGGAACAGCTTCGCCGGAGACGTCGCTCTGCTTTCGCTCGTCGGAATTCGCCCGGTTGTCGTTCACGGGGGTGGTCCACATATAACGAAGGCGATGGGCCAAGCCGGTGTCGAACCGCAGTGGGTCGAGGGCCTGAGAGTGACGGACGAGGAGACCATCAGAGTGGTTCAGAAGACCCTGGCCGGTGAAATCAACCCGGACATTGTCAGGTTATTGGCCGGCCACGGGGTCAAATCGGCTGGGGTGACGGGATTCGATGGAGGCTTGTTCACCGCCAGACAGCGCAATGAGAAGCTCGGCTATGTCGGCGATGTGTCCAAGGTCGACCCCGAAATCGTCACCGGGATGCTCGACAACCACATGGTCCCGGTGGTCGCGCCCCTGGCAAGGGGGGAGGATGGTGAGGTCTACAACCTCAACGCCGATACAGCCGCGGGGGAGCTGGCCAAAGCCCTTGGTGCGAAGAAGCTCGTCTACCTCACCGATGTCGAGGGCCTATATCGTGACCTCGGAGATCAGGATTCACTCATTCAGAAGTTGTCTGTCGCGGAATTACAGGCGCTGCTCGACTCAGGATCGATTTCGGCCGGCATGCTCCCCAAGTTGGCATCATGCGCAGACGCGCTAGAAAGCGGGGTCGGCCATGCCCACATCCTCGACGGCCGAGTACAACATTCGCTGCTACTGGAGATCTTCACGCCAGAGGGCATAGGAACGATGATCCAGCGGGTGGTCGATGTCTGACCTGATGGCTCGGGAGTCCGCGGCGATCATGCCGACCTACGGCAGAGTGCCTGTGACTTTCGTTCGCGGTGAGGGTTCCTGGTTGTTCGACGAGCACGGAGTGGCATATTTGGATTGTCTGTCCGGATTGGCGGTGGTCGGGGTCGGGCACGCCAATCCGACGGTGGCTGCTGCGGTCGCCGAACAGATGACCGAGTTGGTCCACGTTTCTAATCTCTACTACACCGAGCCCCAGGTCCGACTGGCCGAAAAACTCAAGCAGATCAGCGGTCTCGATCACGTCTTCTTCTCCAATGATGGGGCGACCGCCAACGAGACGGCGATCAAGCTGGCCCGCCGGTGGGGCCAGATATCCAAGGGTCCAGACACCTACGAGGTCGTTTCTCTGATGGATTCCTTTCATGGGCGAACTCTCGCCACGTTGGCTGCCACCGGCCAACCCGCCAAACAGAAGACCTTTGAGCCGCTCCCGACTGGTTTTGCTCAGGCAAAAGGACATGATCCTGACACCATCGCGTCGGCAGTTGGTCCCCAGACCGCCGCAGTGATGATCGAGACGACCCAAGGCGAGGGAGGGGTTGTGCCGTTCGAGGTGAGCTATCTCCAAGAGATCAGAGCGTTGTGCGACGAGCTGGAGATATTGCTGATCGTCGATGATGTGCAGGCCGGCATGGGCCGGACCGGGTCGTGGTTCTCATGGCAGCAGCTCGGATTCGAGCCAGACATCGCAACGGTAGCCAAAGCTCTCGCCAATGGACTACCGATCGGTGCCTGTCTGGCGAAACAGAGCGCGTCGGTTTTCGCCGCCGGCGACCATGCGACCACCTTCGGCGGAGGCCCAGTCATCTGCCGGGCGGCTTTGGCGGTGATCGAGGAGATGGAGAGCCGGGACGTGCTGGCGAACTGTGTCGCCAGGAGCGCCCAGTTCTCGTCCGGGCTGAGTGCCTTGGATGGGGTTGAGTTTGTTCGAGGCAGGGGCCTCCTGCTTGGGGCGGTACTAGATGAAGAGCGTGCCTCCGAAGTCACCACCGCCGCGCTGCAAAACGGTCTGGTGGTAAACGCCGTTCGGCCGGACGTCGTGCGTTTTGCCCCACCCTTGACCATTACCGAGGCCGAGACCGCAGACGCAATCTCCCGCTTCTCCACCGCCCTGGCCCAACGGCACTCGAACCCGTGCAACTCGAACCCAGGGTAGTACCCTGGGTTCTCCAGGTCGCTATGGTGACGTTGGGGGCCCACGGTTCGGCCCAGATCATGAGAATCCGGCGAACCTGGGGTCCTAAGAGTGCTTTGGAGTCCGCGCGAAACCCGGGTTCTGGGCAGTTCTTTGAGTTGCGTGGATTCCCAACGTTGTTGGGCGGTTGTGGTGCCCAGGAGCGCTAGGAATGGATTCGAACAACGTGGCGTCTCACGTCTGATGAGGCCGCTACGTTGAACCTCATATATGGCCCTCGCACCTTTCCAACAGCTCCTCGACGAGCACGGACGTGATGTTCACCGATTCTTGCGGGGCTTGGTTGGAACCGATCACGCCGAGGATTGCCTTCACGAGGCCTTGATGTCTGCGTTGATTGCCTATCCGGGACTCAGACACCATGACAACCTCAGGTCTTGGCTGTTCACGATTGCCCACCGCAAGGGCATTGACCATCTGCGAAAAAGGAACAGAGAGATCCCCCTCGAAGTGGTTCCCGAAACACCGCACGTCGGCGAGCTGACCATCGACCACGAATTGTGGTCCCAGGTCGGAGAACTGCCTGACAAACAAAGAGCCGCCGTGACCTTGCGGTTCCTTGGCGATTTGGCCTATTCGGACATTGCAGGGATCGTCGAATGTTCAGAGGAAGCTGCGAGACAGAACGTCAGAGCGGGCTTGGCGAACCTGAGAAAGGAGTATCGATGAAGTTGGGTGCAGATGACATACAGGCATTGGAGGTCACCGGTTTCGACGCGGCAATGCGACGCTTCGCCGATGTGGCATTTGCGACCGGGAATGCCGAGGTCGCTTATGGGCCAATCCCTTCCCCGATAGGCACCCTGCTGGCCGCGGTCACCCACCGGGGCCTATTGGCGCTAGCTTTCGAGACTGAGGATCAAGACGATGTGCTCTCGATGATTGCCGGCAAGGTTTCTCCGGCGATCATCGATCTACCCTCAGCGACGCAGGCCGTTCGCGTACAGCTCGATGCGTATTTTGGTGCACGGCTCAGTGTGTTCGATCTTGATGTCGATCGCAGCCTGCTCTCCCCGTTCCAACGGGCGGTGTTGCAAGCGACTTCTGAGATCCCGCACGGAGAGGTTCGCACCTATGGTGAGATGGCCGCCGCAGCGGGCAAACCCAAGGGAGCCCAGGCGGCGGGCCAAGCACTCGGAGCCAATCCCATCCCGATCGTGATCCCTTGCCACCGAGTGGTGGCTGCCAACGGCGACCTCACGGGTTATGCGGGCGGGCTAGACCGTAAACGGTTCCTATTGGATCTCGAACAGGGCGAGCAGACATTGTTCTAGTGGCTTTGTCCCAGGCTGTCAGCGCCTGCAGGGCCGAAAACCGACTTGCATGATCTTGCAGTAGGATGCATAATATACAGATGTCTGGAACAGCGGCTCGCCATCGAGCCCTACGATCGATCCTGGCTCGGCATACGGTAGCCAATCAGGTGGACCTCGTCACACTCCTCAATGACGCCGGTTATGACGTCACCCAGGCAACTGTCTCCAGGGACTTGCACTCGTTGGGTGCCATCAAGGGCCGCGGTCCGAACGGGGCACCACAGTATGTGATTGCAGATGATCCGCACCCGTCGAATGAATCAGAGGAGGCTCTTGCCCACGCCATGGATGAGTACGCAGAGTCGATTGAGGTCAGCTTGAACCTGATCGTGATCAGAACGCCTCCCGGTGCGGCGCACGTGGTCGCGGCCGCGGTGGATGCATCCTCGCTTGGTGGGGTTCTTGGCACCGTCGCCGGAGACGACACGATCATGATCATCGCTGCCGAAGACGTCGGCGGGGACCGGGTAAGAACTCAGCTCGAACAGATTGGAGCCGGGAGATGATCGACTACCAGGGCTGGGGCTTCAGATGAAGCGGGTCGTTTTGGCGTATTCGGGAGGGCTCGACACTTCGGTGATCCTCCGCTGGCTAATGGAAGAAAAGGGTCTCGAGGTGATCGCGTATACGGCCGATGTCGGACAGGGCGAGGAAGTTGAGGAGGCCAAGGAAAAGGCCATCGCCACGGGTGCCGTTGAGGCTGTCGCTGAAGACCTCACCGACGAGTTCGTGTCGGACTTCGTCTTTCCCGCCTTGCGTGCCTCGGCCCTCTACGAGGGTTATTACCTGATGGGAACTTCTCTGGCGCGCCCGCTCATCTCCAAGGGCCTTGTCAGGGCTGCTGAGAAGTACGGGGCTGACGCAATCGCCCATGGCGCGACCGGCAAGGGCAACGATCAGGTGAGATTCGAGTTGTCTGCCTATGCGCTGAATCCGGATATCCAGGTGATCGCCCCGTGGCGGGAGTGGGATCTCAAGGGCCGAGCCGACTGCATTCGCTACGCACAGAAATATGGAATCCCGATCCCGGTCACCGCGGATAAACCGTATTCAACAGACGCCAACCTCCTTCACATCTCCTACGAAGGCGGCGTGCTGGAAGATCCGTGGGTAGGACCACCCAAAGGCATGTTCAACATGACGGTCGATCCTTGGGAAGCCGATGATGTTGTAGAGGAGATCACGGTTGGCTTCGAGAAGGGTAATCCTGTCACGGTGAATGGAACTCCGATGGAGCCGGCGGAACTGTTGGCGCACCTCAACGGTGTCGGTGGCCGGCATGGAGTGGGTCGGATTGACATCGTCGAGAATCGGTTTGTAGGTATGAAGAGCCGGGGCGTCTACGAAACGCCTGGCGGCACGATCCTCTATCACGCTCATCGGGCGGTCGAGTCGCTAACGCTAGATCGTGAAGTAGCGCATCTCAGGGACGAGTTGGCTCCCCGGCACGCAGAGATGGTCTACAACGGCTTCTGGTTCGCCCCGGAGCGTGAGGCCCTTCAGGACTTCATGGATCGTATTCAAGACAGGGTCACAGGCGAGGCCCGCCTCAAGCTGTACAAAGGCAACGTGATTGTCGAAGGCAGACGCTCTGACGAGTCGTTGTACGACGAGGCGACAGTGACCTTCGAAGAGGACGACGTCTACGACCAAGGGGACGCGACCGGCTTCATCCGCCTCCAAAGCCTTCGGCTGAGGACGTTCGCGGAAAAGCGAGTTGGCGCGGGCGAATGAGCTGCGCACTCGATGGTTCTCGGCCAGGCGCCCGGCGATGACTCTCTGGTCAGGGCGGTTCCAGGAGCCGCCGGCCGAGGTTCTGTGGCGATACACAGTTGACCCCGCAGACCGACGCATGCTGCTCGATGACGTCGTCGGGTCCATCGCCCATGTGACGATGCTTGGCGAATCCGGGCTCCTGTCGGACGATGAGAGCGACGAAATTCTCAATGGCCTGAATGAGATCAAGTCCGAGGCCGAGAAGGAGGCCTTCGATTTCCAAGACTCGGACGAGGACATTCACTCGGCGGTTGAGCGGCGCCTCGGGGAGCTGATCGGTCCTGTCGCCGCCAAGCTTCACACTGCCAGATCACGCAACGATCAGGTTGCGCTCGACATCCGTCTCTACCTGCGCAGGGCCGCCACAGCCCGGATTCTCCAGCTCGAAGCGTTCGCCTCGGTCATGGCGGACCTGGCTGAGGGTGTTGGCGAAACCGTCGTTCCGTCGTACACCCATGTGCAACAGGCCCAGGCTGTCCCTCTGGCCCATCATCTTCTGGCGTACGCGTGGATGGCCCTGCGGGACGCTGGTCGGTTCGTCGACGCTGCCGAGCGCCTTGGCGTGTCTCCGCTCGGTGCAGGGGCGGGGGGAGGGTCTTCGCTGCCAATCGACCCGGAAAGATCCGCCGAACTACTCGGTATGACTGGGACCTTCGAAAACTCCATGGACGCGGTTGCCTCCCGCGACCTGGTGGCGGAGTACACATTCTGCTGTGCCCAGGCAATGGTTCACATGTCACGATTGGCCGAAGAGATGGTCCTGTGGGCGTCGGCCGAGTTTGGCTGGGTTACGTTCGCGGATCGACATACGACCGGATCCTCAGCGATGCCGCAGAAGAAGAATCCTGACATAGCGGAGCTCGCCAGGGGCAAGAGCGCCACGGTGATCGGCCATCTGACCGCCGTGATGGCGCTCCAAAAAGGCCTGCCGCTCACGTACAACCGCGATCTGCAAGAGGACAAGGCGTCGGTGTTCGCGGCCGACGACACCCTGGCCGCAACGCTCGAGGCCTTGACGGCGATGCTGGCCTCCGCAGAGTTCCACCCGCCCCCTCCTGGCTCAGCGGTGACCGCGCTCGATCTTGCGGAGGAAATGGTCGGCCGCGGTGTTCCGTTCAGAGAAGCCCACGAGGCGGTCGGAAGATTGGTGGCGTCGCTTGCCGGCGACGGTCGTGATTTGTCTGACGCGACCGCGCAGGACCTTGACGCCGCAGACTCCCGATTTGAGGTGGCCGACCTGGCCAGGACCAACCCGCTCGATTCGATAGCCAAGCGGGTGTCTCCCGGCGGGGGTTCGTTCGCCGATGTGGCAATCCAGATGGCGGCAATCCGCGAGCGGGTCGGCCGGACCTGACGGCGGTCGAGTGGTTGCCGGACCGACCGCAGTGTCACCCTGAGCGACTCCTGGAAGCCTGCCGCGGGTCGTTCTTCGCCGTCCGGCGTCTTGCGCACAGGTTCGGGTAGTCTCTTGAGCAACGTGCAGGGGCCGTTGCCAGGGAGATCTAGTGATACATACACGTCCAGATCCGTCGCGAAACGCGGATGAAGTGGTTGTCCGCACGATGACGGACGCCGATCTGGAGGCCGTGGTCGATCTTTCCAACAGCGTCCTCGAAGACTACGCAGGCACCAACGTACGAACAGTTGAGGATTTCAAATGGCGCTGCCTCGACCGGCCAGGAGTCGAACCGTCTGGAGCCTTCGTCGTAGTATGCGACAGCGCAGTCGTCGGGTACTGCGTCGTGCGAACCAACGGTGAGGTGCTGGACTGCATCGTCGGCCAGCACTCCAAGAGCCGTGACATTTTGCGAGTCCTCCTGACCGAGGCAGAGAACTACGCCATAGCGGCTGGCGCGACCCGAATGTTGGTCAACCTTCCCGCCGACCGGCCGGACCTTCGACAGGTGGCCAAATCGTCTGGATTCGCAGGGTCACCCAGATCGGAAGAGCACACGTCTGAACTCCAGTCACC
>CALCCX010000477.1 GCA_937900165.1 uncultured Acidimicrobiia bacterium
GGCGTTCTCATTCGCCGACATTGGCCGTACGATCAATTCTCGTGGCAAATACACAGGAAGCACCCGGATGCCGAGACGCCGCCATCGCCACTTCGCTCCTTCTGGGAATGGGCATCGTATTCATGGCCATCGGCATCACGTTGACCAACCAGACCGATTGCACCGGTGCCTGCGAGACACTCGGTCTCACCCTGCTCTACGCCGGCGGGCCTATCTCCGCTGCACTTGGTGTTTTCTTCGGTGGAGTGTGGGTCGCCTGGCCACTCGAGGTCACCCTCTGGGTGGTACTCGGATTTCTCTCCCCCAGATGGGCGGAGCGACGGGGCCGGGGCGTTCTTGGCGTTGCCCTGGTGATCATCTTGGTGGCTTTGATCTATGGACTAGTCCTCTCACAATTTGTCGAAATAGCCATTTAGAAAACTCCACGGCCACTTACCGTGACGGGTGAATGCATAACGTGACACTTTTTCAGTCGAATGCCGTCCGTCTCGTGGGGTTGGGCCTGGCAGCGGCGGTTCTCATCGCCGCTGCGGGGGGTTCGCTCGCCAGTTTTCAGGCGAGATCCCCCGGATCCAACATGAAGGCGGTGGGTGGAGCAGAGCTCGTAATCGACCTGATTCAAGGTCAGGAGACAGTTCTGTGGAGCTCTCTGACCGGCCCAGTCACCAACATCCGCACCGTGGGCTGGCCAACAAACGACGGTACCGCCGAACTCGGTGGCGCCTTGATGCTCGAGCGCCCCGCCGACGGGGCTGTGGGTATCGTCGACTTTGGTGAGAAGCCGATGTCGATGACCTTCGAGGTCAACGACTGAACCAGACGCCTAGACGGTCACGTATTGGGTTAGATCCGACTCATCGAATGGTCCGACCGCACCGAGCACACGGGTCTCCGCCCCGAACAAGTCATTGGCAACGCTTTTGACCTCGTCGAGATCGATCGACTCCAGCTTGTTGAGTCGCTCGTCAACGGAAAGATGAGGCATCCCCGTCATTTCATCCCGTCCCAGGCGGACCATGCGACTGTTGGCGTCCTCCAGTGAGAGAGCAAGCCCTCCCCGCATGGATCCTTTGGCTCGTTCCAGCTCCTCGGATGTGATCCCCTCGGCAACAACCTTGGCCAGTTCCTCGCGAATGATGTTCATCGCGGTTTCGGTCTGACTTGGGGTGGTCCCGACGTAGACGCCCCACGCACCGTTATCGGCATAGGACAACTTGAACGCATAGATGGCGTAGGCAAGGCCACGCTCTTCGCGCACCTCGCGGAAAAGACGTGATGACATACCCGAACCCATCACATGGTTGAGGATCTCGAAGGCCCATCGACGTTCGTCCGTGCGGTCGAGGCCCTTCCCGCCCAGGATGATGTGGGCTTGTTCTGTGTCGCGGCGTTTCACGTTGATAGTCGAAGTTGCCTCCACAGAACTGTGATCGTGATCGACGCGACCCCCGGACCATTCGCCGAACCTATCGCCGATCATTTCAACGAGCTCGTCGTGGTCAACCGAGCCCGCGGCGGCAACAACCATTGAGCCAGCGCCGTAGCGACGACCCCAGTAGCCGACGATTTCGTCCCGGGAAACGCCTCTGATCGAATCACGGGTACCGAGCACCGGATCCTCGAGGTCGTGGTTGGCGAACACCGCGGTAGTGAACCGTTCGAAAGCGACATCGTTGGGGTCGTCTTCGTACATGTTGATCTCTTCGATCACCACCTGTCGTTCGGCGTCGATTTCCTTGGGCCGAAAGGCGGGGCGCTGGATGATTTCGGAGAGAATGTCCAGTCCCGTTGGCAACTCCTGGTCGAGAAGGCGCGCCCAATAGCAAGTGGCTTCCTTCGAGGTGAAGGCATTCGATTCTGCACCAATGGCGTCGAAGGTCTCGGATACGTCTCTTGCTGACAGGTCTTCCGAGCCTTTGAAGAGAAGATGCTCTAGGAAGTGGGAGATCCCGGATTCGTTGGCGTTCTCATCGCGGCTCCCGGTGTCGACCCAGCAACCGATGGCTACCGAACGTAGTGAGGGCATCGACTCTGAGATCACGCGAAGACCGTTGGGAAGTGTTGTTAGGTCGTAGTGCACATCGGAATCGTATTACGCCTCGCTGCGTGTGCACAGAAGGAGACGAGCACGACGCGGGATTTGCTCGTTGAGGCAGGAAGAGCCAGATGTTGGCTTGAACGTCGGCAACACATCGGTAGGAGCCGGAAGCTAATGTTTCAGGATGCCCGTATTCATGGACGTCCATCTAGATCTCGGAAACGTTACCGAGGAGGACATCAAGGCAGCGCACCTGGCGGACTTGGAAATCCAGGATGAATATGGAGTGGAATTCCTGACCTTTTGGTTCAACGGTCCCGACGGTCAAGCGTTTTGCCTCGTAGATGCTCCGAACAAAGAGTCGGCCGTTGCTGTCCACAAGAATTCTCACGGCCTGGTTCCTCACGACATTATCGAGGTTGAGCGCCCGACTGTTGCGCAATTCATGGGCGACTGGGAAGCCAACGTTCCGAACATCGCAAGACAGGAGGGCCCCAACTCGGACTTGGACACCGGTCTTCGTGCCATCATGTTCACCGATCTCGTTGGCTCTACCGAGATCAGTAGCCGGGACGGTGACGCCAAAGCGATGGATGTCCTCAAACACCATGATGACATCGTTCGAACTTGTCTCGGTGCGTCGGGTGGCCGCGAGGTAAAGCACACGGGCGATGGCATTCTTGCTTCCTTCAGCTACGTAAGCAGGGCCGTCGACTGTGCGCTTCAGATCCAACGCGAATTCGGTGAACCTGCTGAGGGCACCGAGAGCGACGGACGTGTATGCATCGGCATGAGCGCCGGCGAGCCGGTCAGCCAACACGACGACCTGTTCGGGGCCGTCGTAAATCTCGCGTCTCGAATCTGCGGGCAAGTCGGCCCTGGAGAAATTCTGGTTTCTAGCGCCGTTCGCGACTTATCGATGGGCAAATCCCTCCAATTCCGAGACCGCGGGACGTTCGCGCTCAAAGGTTTCGACGATCCGGTCGAAATATTCGAGGTGCCACTGGACTAGCCCTCCTGTCATGGGTGACAGGCATGAAGATCTGTCCTTGACAACTCATGAGACAATGGTCGACGTATGCGTGGAGGTAACCAGACCTTTCTAGCCGACTTGATCGGCCCCGAGGACCGTGCCATCGAAGCGGTTGTGAGCCGCTATCAGCGGGTTGCCCCGGCTGTGACCCGATTGGCAAGATCGCTGTCTGACAATCCCAACCTCCGGGTACGTCTCGGTTCGGAGGCTGCCGCGTCAGAGGATGAGATCGTGTGCGACCCCCGTATTTTTCAGGCGGCGTATCACCGAAATGCACCCGTCACGCCCGATGAAGTAGCACTCGCCTCTGCACTTCATGAGGTGATGCATCTCGTGTCGACCAATCTCGACGAAGTACGCGAGCTTCCCGACGGCTGGCCCATTGTGGGACCCGTGACTGAAGGCGTTGAGCTCGATTTGCTGACCGCTCTCGAGCGCACCGAAAAGCCGGTGGCGGAGGTTCTCTTCTTCAGCCTCGAGGATGCTCGTCAAGAAGTTCAAGGCCTGGCGACCTACCCTGGCGCTCGCTCGGTCCTCGACGATCTCTACCTCTCCTCGTTGGGTCACGCCATCGCCAAGTCGGGCGCGCTCAGCCAGTTTGTGCTTGGTTGTTTCTTGCTCACAGGTGGCTATGTGGAAAGAGACGTACTTGAGACCCGTTTCGAGGCCCGGGCAGCCGTTGCAATCGACGACGCCGCCGAGCATTGCAAAATGGCGGCGGAGACTGACGATCCCTGGTACGTGGCCCAACTTGCCCTGGAGTTGGAGGCCATCGCACGAGCACATGGACTCATCACCGAGGTTGCCGACAGCGCATCCAACGCACAGAAGCAACAAGCGTCTGAAGCCGACGCCGAGAAGGCAGCATCTGGTGTCGACGCAGTGCGCATGGTTTCCCCGATCGTCACCGATGCCGACTCGTATCAGGACACGAAGCGTGCGGCGGAGTCGCGTTCTGGTCTGTCCGACCGGAAGGGCGCCTCCGAACTTGCAGGCGACGAGTCGACGGAACAGCTGCTCCGAGTCAGCCAGGCCCCGGAGGTTTATCTCCCGACGGGTCAGGGTGGGAAACTACTGGAAACGCCAATCCCCTCGTCTTTCTCCAATTTCGGGCCACAGGGGCTGGAGGCTCTGAATGCGGCCGCCAAGAAGTGGGAAGTGGCCCAGCGTCGGGTGTCTGGCGAGCTTTTCCCGCTTTTTGCCGCCAACCAGCGACGTGGTCTTCGGTCGGGATTCGACCAGGGTGACGTTTCGCCTCACGCCGCCTTGTTCATTGGAGCCGGTCTCTACCAGCGTCTCTACGAGCGAAGGGCGGCCCGGACCCGTCGACGCTACGCCGTGTCACTTCTGGTCGACGCCTCG
>CALCCX010000478.1 GCA_937900165.1 uncultured Acidimicrobiia bacterium
CGCGAGGGTGTCCTGGGGGGGCCGGGGGGGGCAGCGACGGTCCGGCAGACGATCGCACAGGTTGGGTCTACGTCGCCGCGGGCGTGTGCGGTCTGCCACATCGCGGCTCGGTAGTCGCCGAGGTGCTGCGACGCGACCCAGATGCAGAACGCAACGGTGTCTTGTGCGGTGATGCGACTCCCGTTCCCCAGCAGAGTCACCGCATAGGAGAGGCTCGACGTGGGAGTGATCCGTTCGATCCGCTCGAGCCGGTCCCTGACTTCACTGTCAGGCGTTCGCTCGAGCACCGCCTCTACAAACCGAGTCGGGTCCGACAACTCTCCGGTAGCGGCCGCCCCAGCGGCGACGGCGACCGCGATTGCACCAGCGATCGCCTCCGGGTGGGCATGGGTGACCTCAGCCGCCCGCTCCGCCTCGACCACGACCCGGTCCAAGTCATCAGCAAAAAACGCTCCGAGAGGAGCGATTCGCATCGCTGCGCCGTTCCCGAACGAGCCCTGCCCACCGAACAACTGCGGTGCCTCGAATCGCCAATCAGCACCTATCGCGTAGAGGGCCAACAGGCGATGCATGGCCTGGCCGTAGCCTCGGGTCCCTTCGAATCGCTTCCCGAATGAGAGCGCCAATGCGTCCTGATCAACCGTCGCGCTCTCGAGCAGCGTGACGACAATGGAAAGTGCCATCAACGTGTCATCGGTCCACGACCACGGACCCGGCGGCAACGACTCCGACTCGAGGTACTCGTCGACGATCGCCTGGTAGAAGAATCGTTGCCCAAACGCGTCACCGACGCTCAACCCGGCCAGGCTCCCCAACATGCGTTCGCCTGGCGACAAGGTCATGAACCGGATCGTATCGACCAGCCGCACATATCACATGCTCCCGGGGCTCGAAGCAAGGATCGAAGCGACCGCGGTTCGTGGATCTACAGCCATATCCCGACGCTACCAGTGGAGCCGCCGTCTGGTGGGCCACGTCCTGTAGTTGATCTCGGGGGTGGGCGATGTAAATTGTGGCTCCGTTCAGACATGGAGCGCTGGGCCCAGGAGACGGGGCAACGCGAGTGATCGGCGAACCAGTTTTATCGGACACACTGCCTGGCACGAGAACGCGGAGATTTGACGCCATTTCCCGTTGGATTGTGTGAGAGGACGCGATGCTCACCTTTGTTACGTCAGGGACGGTACGGCGGAATCGAGGATCGAGAGGTCGTGACCTGTCCATCCGGAGGGCCAGGTCTTAGCGCTCTCTCAAATGCGTAGTCTGATGTATGCAATACGTACTCCTTACAGATCATCCTTCGGATGACTCGCGGCCACGATGTCTCGGGCGCTGCATATTGCGCTAGCCACGTCAAGGTGAGCTGCCGCGTAGTCGGCTGTGAGCAGTTCCTCGCGCAGGTAGTGATGGTGCTTCTCGGTGACCTTGTTCTCGACGAGCGCGGCGATTGATTCGGCGTCTTGCGAATCGCCTGTATCGATCTGGACGAGTGCATTCATGGTCTCTTCTGGGGTGGTTGACCTGACTTCGATGGAGAGGTCCTGGGGAGTTGCGCCAAAGCCCAGGCTTCGGAGCAGCAGGGCCAGCGTGTTGAGCGCCCTAGTTCCTATCCATGGGAACACAAGCGTGTTCGCACCGGCGGATATCACCTGCCGTTGATCCAAGGCGAGGCGATGGAAATTCGATCTCCCCTCGTCGAGCAGGGCCAACGCGAAGGCGTCGAGATAGCCCGGCTGGCTGTCGCTCTGATAGAGGTGGGCCATTTCCGTGCGTACTTCATCTGCAACGTCGATCGGGCCCCCGTCGAACCTCGGGGGTGTCCCTCCCCTGGCTTTGGTCAGGTCGATCACCTTGTGGAGGGCGTCAACCCCGATGATCTTCCAACGGCGGCCACCGAAGATCAGGTAGGCGCCGACGACCAATGGCGAGGTCACTGGGAGGGTTCCGAGCGTCGTTCCGTCCGCGACCAGGCGGAATTCGTCACCGCTTGTGAACGCAGCGTAGAAATCATAATGATTCACAAGTCGCTCGCCCTCGAGGCCCAGTACGACTTGACCGTCGTGGGTTTGGGTGACTAGATCGTGCGCAGCCAAATCCCGGAGGAGATCGGCGAACATGGGCGTTGGCACACTATGGAATGGTCCGTCGAAACACAACGCTTCCCAAGCCTGGCGGGCGTCGAGACCTCCGAACTGGGCGATCATCGACATGACCTGTTGAATCAGGGTCGAAAGATGAAGAGCTCCAGAGACGGGTGGCTCAGTCCAGCGTCGGATCAGAAGCTCGACCATGGCAACGCTCTGGAACAGCTGGCCTCTGATCTGATCTCCCGGTGGGCTGGAGGCGTCCACGTTCC
>CALCCX010000479.1 GCA_937900165.1 uncultured Acidimicrobiia bacterium
TTTTGTTGTTTTATTTTTTTTTTTTTGTGTTTTGTTTTTTTTTTTAATGATACGGCGACCACCGAGATCTACACTCTTTCCCTACACGACGCTCTTCCGATCTCTCTTCGTAGAGTGTTGAGAAGAATGAGCGCATCGACGACAGTGCCTCTGAACGGATTTGCGATACTCGGGCCTCGGTGATGCTTAAGTCTTCTGCAATGTCGCGCATCAGGTCGCCGTCCAGGTAGTACCTCGCTACGACTTCCTTTTGCGGTTCTGGGAGCGACTGGACTGCCTCGGTGAGGGTCCCGATCAGTTCCTTGCTCTCGAGAGCCGTGTCGGGTCGGGTGGCTGTACTCGGGTCGACAACCCGTTGCCTGAGACTGTTGTCGTCGTCGTCGTTTTCACGATCGAGGTAGAGAAGTGTTGACGAAACTTCATCTGCCCTGCGTTTGCGGAGATCCTCGATCGACATGTCCAGCGCCTTGGCGATCAACTCGTCGTCTGGTTCGGTACCGCGGGCGCGCAGATCCTCTTCCGTCATTCGGATGGCTCTCAAGTCCCGACGGACCGACCTGGTTGCCCAGTCCCGGCTGCGAGTCGAGTCGATTATCGAGCCGCGGATTCGGATAGCTGCGTAGCGAGCGAAAGGAATGCCGACCGAGCTGTCGTAGCGCTGCGCTGCCTCGACGAGCCCAAGAGCGCCTGCATTCCAGAGGTCGTTGCGATCTACGTGGCGCGGGTAGCGCGACGACAAGCCAGACACGATGTGCTGGATCAAGCCTAGATTCTCAACAACCAAGCTTTCAGAGACGTCACTCTGCGCCATGATTCCCCCTTGAATTGGAAGCGTCCCTTTTTGTGACGCAGAGTGGTTATCGACGCCGGCGGGGCAGTTCTTGAACGAGATTCTGATTCGTGAATGCACGGCCGCCGGTGCGGCCTTGGCCACCTGCACCGGTCGGCGGCTGCACAGCGTTGGACGGGGACCCGAAGCGAAGGAAAGCCGCAGTCAGAATCGGTCGCAGCGTGACTGGAGCGTGATAAATGACGCGCAACTGGTCCTTTAGCGAAGCGGTGGCTGTGCCGACTGGAATATCATGAACCGATTCTCAACACCAACTTCTGAGATGTCGCTGTTGGAGTACGGGCCTTTCGACCTGGCGCTCGCGGGCGCAGCCAGCTTGCTCGAAATTGTGGGCGGTGGACGTCTGATCTGCGATCCGCGGTCGTTCCCGATCGTGCTCGCCGACCCCACCCGCCTTTTGACCGTCGGGCTCGACAATGGACATTGGCCGGAGTCGACCTAGTGGCGGTAGATGTTGAGCGAGCTGAATTCGAATCGGTCCTGTCTTGGCTGGACCACGAGCAGAGATTGCTGGAGATACTCGCCTACCGAATTGACGGACTCACCGCAATATTGTCGACTGGGCAACACCGCATGGTTTGCCAATCGGCATCTGAGGTCGAGGACGTCAGGGATCAGTTGGCCAACGCGGCCGTTCGCCGCGACCTGGTTGTGCTCAACCTCACCGGAAGTCGATCGACGTTGATGAATCTCGGCGAGCTGTCTGCCGGCGCCACTTCATCTCAACAGCTGGCGGCTGAAGAGGTCAGACAGAAACTTGCCTTGGCAGCCGGCGAGGTAGAGGTAGCTCAGGAGCGATGCCGGCTGGCCGCCGCGGCCTACCGACCGACCGCCGCCTAATTATCGCAATCAGCTCGCTCAGGTTCTTTCGCTCCGCGCCTTGTCGAGCCGGGCTTGGTGGGCCTTGGATGTGCCCATCGCTTTCTTGTTCGAAGCGCTGACTTGGCGATAGATTTCTTCGCGATGGACCTGGAGGGACCGGGGGGCATCAACTCCTAGGCGGATCTGACCACCTCTCACCTCGAGCACAGTGATCACGATATCGTTGCCGATCACCACCGATTCCCCCTCGCGCCTCGACAACACCAACATCAAGCAGCCTCAATCTGGATCGGGGTCTGGGTTTCATACTTCGAATCGATCAGCACTATTTGCCGTGCCTGGCGGGTGCCTGCGTTGACTACGAACGGTCCAAGGAGGTTGACTGTGAGCCGATTCTCCGGTCCGATCGTCACTGGGCAGAACACGACGGCATCGTCAGGGTTGACGAGGTCGAGGCCGTCTCGATCGGCATCGGTGATCTCCGGTTCGTAGTCCGGAAAAAAGAGCCATGGACTGCACACGATCATGGCCAGATCCTCGTCCCTGGTGCTCTGCAGGAGTTGGAAGGCAGACTCCCCCTCTGCGAAATCGACCAGCTCGAATTCCTGATGATCGGGGAATCCGGGGATGCCATCCTCAAAGAGGATCGTACTGATGTTGCTCGAACGGCTATCTGTCACGTCATCTCCTGCGTGGGTTGAGGGTAGCTCGGGATCAACGGAGGAAGTCAACCAAGGAAGGCTGGAGAGCCCTCGAGGTTGCAGCCAAAGCCGCCTGATAGGCGGTTTCCTGGAGTTGGAACTCCATTGCTGCCTCGGCAAGGTCGATACTTTCGACGTTGGACAGTTGGATCTCGAGCAGGTTGAGATCTTCTACCTGGTCCGCGATTGCCACTTCGACCCTTCGACCAGCAGCGCCAAGTCGTCCGAGACCGGCCAGCACCGTGCCGAGCTGAGCATCCATTTCGGTGAGACCCGCCTGAATGCCGGCGTCGTTGTCAGATTGAATGTCGGCGATCAGGTTGTCCAAGGCGGTAAAAACGTCGGTACCGCCGCTGAACCCGAATACGTCGTCGGCCAGCACGTTGATTTGTACCTCCGTCGACTCGGACAGTCTCCTCATCGTCGCGCCGTTGTCGCCGGTGTAGGTCCATACCCCGGCAATGTTCGTCACTGCTACTCCTGCGGTGTTTCCCCCAAAAACTCTGCGGCCTTCGCTCTGCGTATTGGCCAAGCCGAGGATTTCATCGCGGAGCTGGGTGAGTTCAGCGGCGATTGCGTCCCGATCTGTTGGACCGTTCGGGTTCGCGGCGAAAATGCTGAGTTCCCTGGCCCGCTGTAGGGCGTTGGTGACCCCCTGGAGTTTCGAATCGGCCAGGTTGATCCAACGCTCCGCATCCTGGGCATGGAGCTGTTCCTGCGCTCGGCCCGCGATCGCCGATCTGGTCCGTAGTGCACGAGCCATGCCCGCAACGTCGTCGCTAGGGCGAAGCATCCTCTTCCCGGTGGCGAGGCGACTTTGGGTCTGCTGAAATTCGTCCAAACGGCGACGCAGGTTGAGCATCGACCTGGACGTGAGCATGTTCTGAGTGATTCGGGTGGTCATCGGCCTACCAGTCCTGTTCGGTTGATGAGCACGTCTAGAGCCTGGTCGATGGCGGTGATCACGCGGCTGGCCGCCTCAAACATCCTTTGGTACTCCATTAAATAAAGCATCTCTTCGTCCAACGAGACCCCGTTGCGGCTTTCCCGGTCGTCCAGGGCGGCCGTCTGGAGCCGATCGGCGTTCTCGGCGCTTGCCCTGATCGCCCCTGACTGCTGGGCGACGCGCGTGACGGTCTGGCGGAAAGCACTGGCGGGAGATTCGGTTCCGCCTGAGGCCGAAAGTGACGTGCGTAGGGCGGCCAACGCATTGGCGTTGGTTGGGTCGTTCACAGGAAAAGGCGTCCCATTTGACCCGGCCGTGGCCAGATCGGCAGGGTCGGTAATGACTACCGAGAGAGTCCGAGCCGGATCTGTTGGGTCATAAGTCAGGAGATCGCCGCCCGGCCCGCTCTGAGAAAACCCGCCGGCGTGGGTAGCGTTGAGTGCGGTAGTCAGGTCGATCGCCATGTCGTCCAGGGCGGTTTGGAAACCTGCGATGTCGGTGAGCATGTACTGCTGGAGACCCTTCGCCTCGCCGCCCGGATCCAGCGCGATACCTCCCTGGGAAGTTATCGCGCTGGTGTTTGCATCAAAGCTGAGCGGTAGCACCTCGGTGTCTGCGACCAGAGAGATGCCGTTGAGAGTCACCCGCACCCCTCCGTTGTCCGACTGGATGACGTTGGTCCCCAACATCGAGGACAACTCGTCCAGCAGTCGATCCCGCTGATCCATCAGGTCGCTCGGTCGGCCGGCGTTGGCGACTATCGACTCGTTGAGCGCGGCTACGTCGGCCAGGATGTCGTTGGCGGTCGACACCAGGCTGGACAACGTGTCGCCGGCGATGTCCTCCAATTCGTTGAACCGGTTGGCCAAGTCGCGGAACTTGGTTGCGGTGCCCTCCAACGTTCCGAGCACTGCGCTTCGGGCGGCAGGATCGCTCGGTGAGAGCGATAGTGCGTCGAACGAATCCCAAAGAACTGAAAGCTCTGCGCTCAGTCCACCCTCTGGTTCGTCAAGTGCAACCTCGGTGAAGCCGAGCAGCTCGGCCCTCACCTCGAGAGCCGCCAGGGTGGAGGAGCCGTTTCGAACTCGTACGTCCGCCATCTGGTCTCGGACTCTGCCGATGTCAGCGACGGTGACCCCGGTTCCTACCAGTCCCCCGAGTTCGGGTCTGGAGAATGAGGATCGAAGTGCCACCCGCTGCCTCGTGTAGCCAGGGGTCTGGGCGTTTGCGACGTTGTTCGACGTGGTCTGTAGGCCGAGTTGGGCGGCGCGTACCGCGCTGAGCGCCACATGGAGAGCTGCGAAGTCACCCAAGGTCGATCACCCGATTGGATGCAGCCGGCGTACCGGCGCTGGTATTGGAGATGTGGTTGGTGCGTCCTTGCACTCAGATCACCTCGTCGAGTTGGACCGGGCCCGGAATTCCGTTGGTCTGGACGCCGTCCCCGTCGTATGTCACACCAGTCGGCATTCCGGCGAGCTGTTTAAGCAACTCCGTGGTTGGTCCAAGGGACAGATCCGCCAGCCGACGGTTCTCTGATGACACCTGCTCGATCTGGTGGGCAAGCCGGATGTAGTCGGCTTGAAGTTCGATGAGCATGAACCGTTCCGCCGTCGGCGCCCTGTCCGCCAGGACGGACAGAGTGAGACGGAGGGGAGCCGTGTTGCTCCTCGTCGCCATTTCGCCCATCAGTTCAGCCCGCCTGAAGGCCACACCACGGAGGCGATCGACGGCGTCCTCCACTTCGACCAGCGACTGCATGACGTAGCGTTGGTCGTTCGTAGCGAGGACGAGCTTGGCCGAGACGAGCCGGTAGAGCACGTACTCGAGCAGGTTGCGTTCCACTGAAAGGACCTTGATCAGGTTTTTTACATCGGTCACCGGGACCCTCAGTCCGTTCACAGAGTTTCCAGTCGGCCGCCCCCGACCGCATGTAAGAGACTCCGAGGAGGAGGCAGCGTTTGCCTAAGTTCAAGGCGCGGTCGGTCGACTGGTACCGCGAAGGGTCCCGCATTGTCGGGCGTGTCGACGTGTCGAGGTTGATATGAAATTGGACACAGCTGGCGAAACACATGAGCGGCTGATTGCAGCTCATCGCCGAATTGCAGAACTGGAAAAAGAGGTTCGTTCGCTACGGCTAACGCTGGACGTTAGTAGCTCACTGGACGTGCGAACCGGGCTCGGGAACCGCAACGCGATCCTCGACTCGATAGAGGATCGAAGCCGTTGGCTCGAGAGAAGCGACGAGCCGTTTGGGGTCGTGGTCGTCATGTTCGACCACCACGTAGACGGCGCCCACATCGCAGCCATGATGAGATCGGAAGAGCACACGTCTGAACTCCAGTCACACTGATATATCTCGTATGCCGTCTTCTGCTTGAAAAAAAAAAA
>CALCCX010000480.1 GCA_937900165.1 uncultured Acidimicrobiia bacterium
AGAGACCGCCCTGTTCTTCGCGTCCGGCACCCAGAGCAACCTTGCGGCCGTGCTGAGCCATTGCCAACGTGGAGATGAGTTCCTGATCGGATCCGGATACCACCTATTTGTGGATGAGGCCGGAGGCGCCGCAGTGCTCGGTGGGGTGGTGCCCTTTCCACTCCAAGTCGATGGCAACGGCTCGCTGACGGCAGAGGCCGTACGCATGGCGGTCAAGGCGGACGATCCCCACTACCCGGTCACCCGGCTGCTGTCATTGGAAAACACGGTGTCCGGCGCAGTACAACCTCAGGCACTCATCGACCAATTGGGCCAGACGGCGAGGGAGTCCGGACTCCGTGTCCACCTCGATGGAGCCCGACTCTTCAACGCCGTTGTGGCGACAAATCAGTCGATTGCCGCCTTCCTTGACCATGTCGATACTGTGTCGCTCTGTCTTTCGAAGGGTCTGGGTGCTCCGGTCGGGTCGGTGCTCGCCGGAGACACCGAAACCATCGCCAAGGCGCTACGCCTTCGCAAGATCTTGGGAGGGGGGATGCGCCAGGTGGGCCATCTGGCGGCCGCCGGGATTTACGCTCTCGAGAACAACGTCGAGCGACTCGCCGAGGACCACGTCAACGCGGAGCGCCTCGCCAAGGGCCTGACCTCCATCGATCAAATCAGTGTCCGTCAAGCCACCAACATGGTGTTTGTGAACGCATCAGCCGAAGATGCCGAAGGGTTGTATAACCACGTCGTGTCCCAAGGCCTGCTGATCGGCGCCCCGTTTCCGGCGATGCGGATCGTCTGCCACCTCGGCGTTGATTCCCACGCCGTCGATCTTGTCATCAATGCATTCGGGTCGTACTTCCCAGAACGAACATGACCCGCGACAAGGCTGTCGAGTTCGCACTGGGATTGGCCTACGACGACATTCCGGACGATGTGCGATCGGTCGCCCGTCGGTGTCTCCTCGATCTGAGTGGAGTGGCGATCGCCGGATCGCAGACACCGGTGTCCAAAGTCGTGCGTGATCACGCGGTCGCACACTTCGGCGCCGGCGACTTGGGAGCTTCGCTCATTTTAGACGGTCGCCTGGTGAGCCCGATTGGGGCGGCGCTGGCCGGGGGCATGACAATCGATTCGATCGACGCCCACGACGGTCACAAGTTGACGAAGGGCCATGCAGGGTGTGGTGTTTTGCCCACACTCCTGGCGCAGGCAGAGGCGCATGACATCGACGACGAGTCCGAGTTCCTGACGTTGCTGGTAGTCGGATACGAGCTGGCGACCAGGGCCGGGATGGCCTTGCATCAGACTGTGCCCGACTACCACACCTCTGGCGCGTGGGTGGCCATCGCATGCGCAGCGCTCGGTGCGCGCATCCTCGGCCTGGATATGCATGAGACCCGCCAGGCTCTCGGCATCGCCGAGTACCACGGACCTCGCAGCCAGATGATGCGCGCCATTGACCATCCCACGATGGTCAAGGACGGCTCTGGTTGGGGAGCAATGGCGGGACTCAGCGCCGCCTATCTGGCGGCAGACGGATTCACCGGCGCGCCAGCCCTGACTGTAGAAGCGGACGAGGTCGCCGATCTGTGGGCGGACTTGGGGGAGAGGTGGCGCATCCGTGAGCAATATTTCAAGCCATACCCGGTCTGTCGGTGGGCCCAGCCGCCAGTCGAGGCTGTGCTGGGCCTGCTTCGGGACCATGGGGCGGACGCCGATCAGATCGAGCATCTGGAGATTGCCTCGTTCCATGAGGCGATCCGCCTGGCTACATCTCAGCCAACCACCACAGAGGAAGCCCAATACAGTCTCCCTTGGGCGGCCGCGGCAGCGACGGTGCGGGGCAAGGTAGGAATTGAGGAGATCAGCGATCCGGCGTTCAATGACCCCGAAATCGTCCGGCTGGCTCGGTCCGTCGTGATGACCGAGGAAGAAGGCTACAACAAGCTGTTTCCTGATCGACGGTTCGCCAGAGTGACGATGGTGCTGACCGACGGCAGCCGGATCATCTCTCCAGACACAGAAGCGATGGGGGACCCAGAGGCTCCGCTGACCGACGATCAGCTCATTTCAAAATTCCAAAGCTTGTCGGAGCCTGTCGTCGGAGAAGGTCGGGCAGCCGAACTGATCGACCTGATCGCTTCCATGGACAGCGGTCAACGGACCAACGAATACGTCCGACTGCTGACAGCACCTATTCAGGACATGTGGAACTAGGTTCAAGTGTCCCAGCCCACCGGCCTTGCGGCCCTCCCGAGCGCCTACCCTGCCCAGCCGGATCACAATCGACGAAGTGAGTATGGCGGATGAAGATAGAGGCACCACGGATCGGGTCGTTTATCCCGCCCGTCCGGACTCTGATGGGCCCTGGACCGTCGAACGTTTCCACCAGGGTCCTCGACGCGATGCAACGCCAGACCATCGGCCATCTGGACCCCGAATTCGTCGGGATGATGGACGACCTGAAGGTCTTGCTTCAGTACGCGTTTCAGACAGCCAACGAGCTGACCATCCCGGTGTCAGGGCCCGGTTCGGCCGGCATGGAGACCTGCTTCGTCAATCTCATCGAGCCTGGTGACACCGTCATCGTCTGCCAGAACGGCGTGTTCGGCGGGCGGATGAAGGAGAACGTGCAACGGTGCGGTGCGACACCGGTCATGGTCGAAGATGACTGGGGAATGCCGGTCGACCCTGACAAGCTCGAAGCCGCCCTCCAGACCAATCCTGAGGCGACCACAGTGGCGTTCGTTCATGCGGAGACATCCACTGGAGCTCAATCTGACGCCGAGGCCCTCGTGGAGCTCGCCCATCAATATGACTGTCTGGCGATCGTCGATGCGGTGACCTCGCTTGGCGGCACGCCCCTGAAGGTCGACAAATGGGGTGTCGACGCCGTGTATTCTGGCTCTCAAAAGTGCCTTTCCGCCCCTCCCGGCCTGTCTCCGGTGAGCTTTGGCGAACGAGCGGCTACCCGAATCAGGACTCGCACGACGCCGGTCCAGAGCTGGTTCTTGGATCTCAACCTGGTGATGGGCTACTGGGGTGAGGGAGCGTCACGGTCCTATCACCACACCGCCCCGATCAATGCCCTTTACGGCCTGCACGAGTCCCTCCTCATTCTGGCCGAGGAGGGACTCGAAACCGCCTGGACCCGACACCGTGCGAATCACGACGATCTGGTATCCGGCATCGAATCGCTCGGGCTGTCGTTCGTGGTGCCTGAGGCCGCCCGACTGCCCCAACTCAACGCCGTGAGCGTTCCGGTCGGTGTCGACGAGGCCGCGATTCGGAGCCGCCTACTCACCGATTTCGATCTCGAGATAGGCGCAGGCCTTGGTGTCTTGGCAGGAAAGGTGTGGCGCATCGGCCTCATGGGACATACATCCACGCCAGAAAACGTGGCTTACGTCACCAAAGCCATAGGCACCGTTCTGGCCGACTAGGTCTCGACTAGGTCCGATTACCCACTCCTGGCCCGTCAACCGCTCACGGGAGTATCTATCCTCGCCGGATGGATCAGATCGACCGCCAAATCGTTGAAGAGCTCGCCCGCGACGCCAGAGTGACCGCGACCCAG
>CALCCX010000481.1 GCA_937900165.1 uncultured Acidimicrobiia bacterium
ACACTGTCCCGAGCGAAGGAGGGCGTGTGACCGTGACCGATGCTGAGACGGAACAGGTGGCTTCGTCACGACGCACCGCTTCGAAGGTTCTCGGTGTCATCGCTGCAGCCGCCGTCGTCGGGACACTCGCGCTGTGGTGGCTCGGAACACTCCCCGAGGAGCCACACTTCGAAGTAGGGCGCGAGGTGTTCGGCAACATCCCCGAGCTCCTCGTTGCCATGTTTTACGTCGTTGTCGCTGCTGCCCTCGGTCTCTCGATCGGGCTGTTCGCACAGCGAGCAGCGAACTGGGAGCGTGGTGCGTGGGAGCGCCGCTCCGGTGATCTGAAGCGACGCCTACGCCGGTTCCTCGACGGCGTGTCGATGCGCACGGTGATGGAGGATCCTGCTTCAGGATTGATGCACGCGCTCATCTACTACGGGTTCCTCGTGTTGTTCATCGGAACGACGATCCTCGAGATCGACCATCTTCTCCCGGTCGAGTACAAGTTCCTCCAGGGCAACTTCTACATGGCGTACTCCGCCGCGCTTGACGCTGCAGCGATCGTATTCCTTGCCGGCGTCATGTGGGCGGCGATCCGACGGTACATCGTCAAGCCGTGGCGGATACGCACGAAGACACGACCCGAGGACGCCTGGATCTTGTTCGTGCTCGCCGCGATCGGGATCACCGGACTCGCAACAGAGGCCGCACGGATCGCCCTGGTGGGCCAGCCCGGCTTCGAGCGCTGGTCCTTCATCGGCTACCCCCTCTCGAACCTCGTGCCGGTGGCATCGGCGAGTGGTATCCACCAGATCGTGTGGATCTCACACGTTGTCGCTTTCGTTGCGTTCCTCGCGATCCTGCCCGTGACGAAGCTTCGCCACATGGTGACGACACCTGCGAACCTCGCCTTGTCCCCCCGAGAACGCCCCAAAGGCGCGATGCGCGAGATGCCGAACCTCCTGGAGGCGACCGACATCGAGACCGTTGGTGCCTCGACCGTTGCCGAGTTCACCTGGAAACAGCTACTTGACACTGATGCATGCACCATCTGTGGACGATGCACCGCGGTGTGCCCTGCCAACCAGACGGGTAAGACCCTTGATCCCCGTGAGATCGTGCTCAAGCTCGGAACGGTGGCTGCGCTGTCAGCCGAACCACCGATCTCGCCACCGGTCGGGGTCGCCGTTGGAATCACCGTTGCGTCGGACAATGTGTTCGAGCTCATCACATCAGAGGAACTCTGGGCCTGCACGACGTGCAGGGCCTGTGACGAGGCATGCCCTGCCGGACTCGAGATCGTGGACAAGATCCTCGACATGCGGCGCTATCTGTCTCTGATGGAGGCCGATTTTCCGGCTCAGCTCGGCAAGGCGTACGTTTCGATGGAGAATTCGTCCAACCCATACGGCATGGGTCAGGCGCAGAGGGCGGCCTGGACGGACAAGGTGGACTTCGACGTCAAGATCCTCGGGCAGGACGAGGTTGAACACGCCGACTATCTCTACTGGGTCGGCTGCGCCGGATCGTTCGATGAACGCAATCAGGCCGTGACTTTGTCAACGGTCCGTCTGCTGGATGAGGCTGGAGTCGATTTCGCCATTCTTGGGCCTCAAGAATTGTGCACGGGAGATCCGGCTCGGCGTTCAGGCAACGAGTACGTCTTCCAACAACTGGCTCTCCAGAACATCGAGACGCTGAACGACCTTGGCGTGAAGCGGATAATCACCCAATGTCCCCATTGTTTCAACACCCTGTCGAACGAGTATTCGCAGTTCGGGGGCGACTACGAGGTGATCCACCACAGCCAACTGTTGATGGACCTGATCCAACAGGGGCATCTGGAACCCAAGGGTGGGGCAGACAAGAAGATCACGTATCACGATTCTTGCTATCTAGGCCGTCACAATGACATCTACCTGGCGCCCCGCGAAGTGATCGCCTCGATCGGAGGCGTGCAAGTGGTCGAGATGGAACGCAACGGGGCGGACGGTTTCTGCTGTGGAGCCGGTGGTGCGCAGTTCTGGATGGAGGACCAGACCGGCAAGAAGGTGAACGTCGATCGTGCCCAAGAAGCGGTTGCCACCGGCGCTGATGAGGTGGCGGTGGCCTGCCCGTTCTGTTTCGTGATGCTCGACGATGGGGTCAAAGAACTTGGGAACGAGACGATCGCGATCAAGGACATCTCGATGATCCTGGCCGAAGCCACCCTCGATTTGGTTGCCGATCCGACTGACTAGCCATCCCGATACCTGAGTATTTGGACCTGGTTCTATTTCTATGGTGACGTAGCCTGGAATCAGACACAGGGAGGTAGGCGGACATGCGCGGATGTGACAGCGGCTGCAAATACGGTATCACTGCCGGCTACGGCGGGAGCCTGCTCCAGCGTCGCTGTGAGCTTTGTGGCGGTATCGAGATAGATCTGCGGGATGAGGCTCTTGGTGTAACCGCTTTGCTGAGGCCGGCATATGTGCCGTTCAATCCAGATTTTGTGGCCCATGAGGCTCGCCGGGGTGCCCACAACTGACGCTTGGTCTGTCTGGTAGTCGACGCGGCTAGCCGCTGATTTTCCAGACGGCACCAGAACGCGGTGCCATTGCGATTCGGACCGAGCCTCCGTCGAACGTTATACCTCCTGCGCCCCAGAGCGTCTCGGAGGTTGTCGCGGTCATCTCGAAGTTTGCGTTCGAGGCGGGTTCGCCGGTGTTGACAGCTACCAGAACGCGGTCTTCGCCCAGTGATCGCTCAAACACCACGAGGCTGGACGCCGTAGCCACGACTTGCAGCGCTCCGCCGCGCAGAACGGGGTGGCTGTTCCGCAAGGCGGTGAGTGATCGAATCGTGTCCAGGAGTTCGTGATTCCAGACTTCTTCCATGTCCCAGGGGAATCCAGCCCTTGAACCGGGATCGTGGCCGCCCAGGAGACCAATTTCGTCGCCGTAGTAGATCGACGGAGCTCCCGGAAGCGTGAATTGGAGCAATGAGGCGAGTTCCAACGCTTTCACGTCACCACCGAGGATCGAAAGCACCCTCGCCGTGTCGTGTGATCCCAACAGGTTCAGATGGGCGAGCTGTGTCTCGAACGGGTATATGGCACCGAGGTGGCGGATCGCCTCGGCGAATCCGTCTGCGTCGGCCGCACTCAGGGGGTAGTTGAGCTTCCCAGCGAGGTCCCAGTCGATCGATCGGGCGCCGGCAAACGACAGAATTGCCCCAGTGAGCAAATAGTTCATGGTCCCATCAAAACGGGTGCCAGGAACGGTCCACCCACCGGCGTCCCCCCAAATTTCGCCGACGAGGTAGGCGTCCTGATTCTTGTGCCTGACCCGAGTCCGAAACTCCTCCCAGAAGCCTTCTGTCGAGATCTCCTCAGGAACGTCCAGGCGCCAGCCGTCGATACCCCTGTCGATCCAGTGCTCCCCGACGGTCATCAGGAACTCACGGGCTTGGGAGTTTTCGGTGTTGAACTTGGGCAGGGCCGGGATTCCCCACCATGCGGCATACGAAGTCGCTGCCTCGTCGTCTCGTCCATAGGCCTCAACGGGGAAGGTGTTGATGTGGAACCAGTCCCGCCAGGGGCTCGCCTCGCCCGTTTCGAGGAGGTCGTTGAACTGGAAGAAACCTCGACTGGCGTGGTTGAAGACGCCGTCCAATACGATCCGAAGCTCGCGTTCCCGGCAAGCGGCCATCAATGCATCGAACGCCTCGTCTCCCCCCAACAATGGGTCGACCCGGAAGTAGTCGTGGGTGTGGTAACGATGGTTGGACGCCGACTGAAAAATCGGATTGAAGTAGATCGCATTGCATCCGAGTTCGGCGATCCAATCCAGACGCTCGATCACCCCCCACAGGTCGCCACCCTTGTATCCGCGGTTGGTCGGTGGCGCATCCCACGCCTCGAGGTACGGCTGGGTTGGCGCGCCGCTCGATCGGGCAAACCGATCAGGAAAGACCTGATAGAAGATCGCATCTGCGACCCACGCGGGTGGTTGGTTGATAGCGGTCATGAGAAGTCGATCCGTGTGCGCCTGGTCATGTGGCCGGCCGGGATATCTCGTCCTGTGGTGGCTGGAGGGCTGCGAAGGTGCCGGACAGGTGGCCGACGGTCAATGATCCACACGAAACGTCTGCGTCGATGGTGATGCGACCGCGGTCTCTTCTTCGCACTGTTTCGATGAATCGGCTCCAACGTTGATCATCAAGTCGGGCGGTTGCCGTGAAAGTACCTGCAGCCGGCAAGAGGTAGTCGTACTCGTTGCGGTGGATCACCACCCTGTGCTCATAGCCGCCTGCCCGCAGGCCAAGCAGGACCACGGAAAATCCCGCGAGTATCGCAAGGGTTGACAGTGATCCACCGAAGACTGTTCCTCTGTGGTTCAGGTTCGGCGCTAGGGGAGCCTCGACGATGACGCTGCCTGGCTCTATGCCGATCGCCCGTGCACCCATTGACGCCGAGAGGGGAATGGCATCATGCAGATAGTCGGTGAGTTCGTCTGGCGTCATGGTCCAAGTGTTGCATGAGACCGCGAGAACCAGGGGAGCGGCTTCAGCCTGGATCCACCGACTTAGGGAAGCGAGTCGGCCGGCGGACGGCTCCGATCCAAAACTCAAAGGTGCCTCGGCTTCACCATCTGTGAAACGGGCCAAGCCTGAGAAATCCGTGCCATGACTCGGCGAGGCGGGCGAGGAGCCAATCCGTGCGGTGGATCTTGGCTAGGGAGCGCTACTGTGCCCGTCCATGAGGATCGGGTATCAAGGAGAAGGGCGATCGTATTCGCATCGGGCTTCGTCCGAACTGTTCCCCGACTCAGAGCCGGTCGGATATTCGAGTTTCGCTGCGGCCTTTCACGCGTTGCACGACGCCGATGTCGATCGGCTTGTTCTACCCATCGAGAACTCCACCACCGGGAGCGTGTTGCCGGTGCTCAACCGCCTTGCCAAGAGCGGTGAGACGTCGATCGTCGGCGAACATCTTGTCGAGGTGAGGCATGCGTTGGTAGCAGCGCCCGGTGCCTCGCTCGACACGATCGCGACAGTTCATTCTCATCCTGAGGCCTTGTCCCAGGCCCAGGATTCGATTGAACTGAGGGACTGGCAGCCGGTTCCCACCCACGACACAGCCGGCGCAATCCGCCAGGTCGCAGAGCGCGACGACGTCAGGGAAGCGGCGTTGGGATCCGCGGAGGCAGCTTCCAGGCACGGGCTGATAATCCTCGAGAGCAACTTCATGGATCGTGATCACAACACCACCCGCTTCGTTGTTCTGGCGACTGGCGACCAGGAGATCAGTGAGGACGCAAACAAGACTTCTGTGGTGTTCTTCACGGCTCACACTCCTGGTGCCCTGGCGTTGAGCCTCACAGAAATCGGCCTACGAGGGGCCAACATGACCCGTATCGAGTCTCGTCCCAGTGACCAGGCGTGGCGCTATCGGTTCTTCGTCGATTTCCTTCACGCGCCTGGCCCTGACGGAGTAGCGGCAGTTCTAGATCCTCAGCCGGCCACGGTCACCGATATCCGAGTCCTCGGCACCTACCGCTCTGCCCGCCAGGGCGGGCTCGCCACAACCCACCGTCACTACGTGAAATAGTGCGATGAGCCTTGATTTTCCGGCATCTGTGAGCACCAAGTAGTCGAGACCGACTTCTTGGATGGTTCCCACGAAATCGGTTCCGTCTGCGCAGTAGACGTCAACTGTCGACTCGTCCTCGCCTAGCTGTTTGAGCTCGTCCCTCAGTGAGCGGCTGGAACGCCGATTTTGTGCGGCTGCGATCCGCTGGGCGGCGTCAGCGGAATCAGCCAGTTCGTGGAGATCATTGGCGAGGTTTGCCAGCAGTCCGGGTTCAGGTGCCATTGATTGCCAGCATGCCTGACCCGCTCTATCGACTCAAGGGGTCCGTCTCTGGACTTGGCCACCGGACCATTCCCGTGCCGCACGAGATTCCCTATTGTTGGCCCATGACAGGTTTTCCACTCCAGGCGGTGCGCTCAGCACTTCCGACGACCGTTGATCTCCCAGAGGTTGACGAGGACCTCACGCCGGACCGAGGATGGAATGTGGTGGTGTGGAATGACCCTGTCAACCTCATGACATACGTCGTCTATATCCTCCGCAAACTCTTCGGCTACAACGAGGAGAAGGCCACCGAGCTGATGCTCCAGGTCCACAACAATGGGCGGGCCATTGTTGCGACCGAACCCTTGGAGAAGGCGGAGTTCGAATGTTTTCGGCTTCACCGTCACGGGTTGTGGGCAACTATGGAGGAGGCATGAGGGTCGGATTCTTCCCGGTCGGCGAGGGCGGAGTAGAAGTCAGACTCCGGCCCCGTGAATTCGAGGCGTTGGAGTTGGTTTCCGAGATCCTCGATTCGGTTGGAGACGTTGAAACCGATCCGGGTGCCGCCCGCCTCGAGATCAACGCCTATTCGGACGACGAGGAGGCCTCCGCCGAGTTCAGGCGTTTAATGCGCTCAGAGGTCGAGCAGGGCAGAGCTGCGGATCGGTCGGCCTTCACAGCGTCACTGCAGGCTGCCGAGGGCGGGCAGGTCACTCTTTCGGCGGCCGAGGCCGAAGCTTGGCTGCTGGCTGTCGGCGAGGCCCGACTGGTCCTGGCTGCCCGGCTCGGCATCAAGGCCGAAGGTTGGGGCGAGGACGAGTCCGAAGTCGACCCACCGATGGCGCTGCTGCATTACCTGAGCTGGGTTCAGGGATCGCTCTCCGAGGTGCTGCTGGGGCAACTGTGACCCAGGTCGTCCGCACCGATGCGATGGCCCATGGGGGAGACGCGATTGGCCGACTCGAAGGCAAGGCGATCTTTATCGGCGGGGCCTTGCCAGGCGAAACGGTGGAGATCACCGACCTCGATGATCGTGGGTCTTGGGGCCGGGCCTCGCTGGCCGGTGTGGTCGAGGCATCACCGAGCCGGGTCGATCCACCTTGCCCTGTTTTCGGCGAGTGCGGGGGGTGCCAGTGGCAGCACGCCGACTACGACGCCCAGCTCGCCTACAAGGCAGACGTGGTCCGTGGCCAGCTTCGGCACCTGGGGCGCATCGACGATCCGCCCGTGGCAGAGACGGTCGCCACCGGTCCAGCCTTCGGATATCGAAACCGCATGTCCTTCTACGTCGAGAAGGGACGCTCCGGTCTGCGTAGGGCGAAATCGCATGTTGTGGTTCCGACCGAACAATGTCTGCTTCCGATCCCTGGCCTGGCGGAGCTCTATGGGCGACTGGGCGACCTCACGGGAGTTCGCCAGATTGTTATCCGATGCGGCGAACGAACCGGCGAAATGCTCGTAGTGATAGATGGCAACATTCCTGCCCACGCTGATGGCTGGGGTTGTTCGGTGATCCACCGGTCTGGCGCCCGTTCTCGAACCATCTTTGGGCTACCCCATCTCCATGAGATCGTTGCGGGAGTACGTTTCAGGATCAGCGGGTCCGCCTTTTTCCAGGTGAATACGCCCGGCGCAGACGAATTGGTCGCCCTGGTGTCAGAAGCGATCCAGCCAGGACCTGACGACCTCCTTCTCGACGCCTATGCAGGTGGTGGACTCTTTTCCGTCACCGTCGGCAGGAGCGCGGGGCGGGTGATCGCCGTGGAGAATGCTGCCGATGCCGTTTCGGATCTCCGTCACAATCTTGCCGCCCAAAAGGTGAGCCAAGCCACGGTATTCGAAGGTCCGATCGAAGATCTATACGCCGCTGCAGGGGAAGCCTGGACGTTGGCGATATGCGATCCACCTCGATCTGGCCTGGGCAAGTCGGGGGTGGCAGGCATCGTCCGTCCTCGGCCCCGAGCGATCGCCTATGTCTCCTGCGATCCGGCCAGCTTCGCCAGAGACGTGGCTCTTTTCGCCGAATCCGGGTACCGGCTGATGCGCGCCACCCCAGTAGACTTGTTCCCCCAGACCTACCATATAGAAACCGTCGGCCTCCTCGTGAACCAAGACCAGGCCTGACCAAGCCCAATTGGCTGTGGCTGTAGCTGCCGTTCGCTTCGCTCACTAACAGAGTTGCTTCGCAACTCTCGGTCTAGCTTGGGCTGTGGTCCTCGGAACAAATCTGAGGTTCTTCCGCCACATCGGGGTCGTTGAAGCTAGGTTCCAGCTTGGCCTCAACTTCCTCATGAAAGGGGAGCCTCATATGCAGGTGTCCATGACTGTCAACGGGCAAGCGGTGTCGGGGGATGTCGCACCTCGGACGTTGCTCGTCCACTACCTCAGAGAAGACTTGCGGCTCACCGGCACGCATGTCGGGTGCGAGACTTCTTATTGCGGTGCTTGCACGGTGATCGTCGACGGCAAGGCGGTCAAGTCCTGCACCATGCTGACCGCTCAGGCCGAGGGCGCCGAGATCACGACCATCGAGGGCTTGGCTGAAAACGGCGACTTGCATCCAGTGCAGGAGGGCTTCTGGGAGCGACATGGTCTCCAGTGTGGGTTCTGTACCCCAGGCATGATCTTGTCGGCGGTCACGCTGTTGGAAGAAAACGCTGATCCCAGCGAGGACGAAATCCGGCTTGGCATCGAGGGCAACCTCTGCCGTTGCACCGGGTATCACAACATTGTCAAGGCGATCGAATACGCCGGCGCGAAGCTGCGGGGCGAAGAACCTGCTCCGGCGGAATGGGAGGTGAAGGCATGAGTACCACCAGCGCCCTCGGCGGGGTAGTCCGCAGACGCGAAGATCCTGCCCTCATCCAAGGCAAAGGCCTGTACGTTGACGACCTGAACCTGCACGGAATGTTGCACGTCGCCTTCGTTCGCAGCCCATTCGCCCACGCCAAGATCACTTCGATCGACACTGCCGCCGCCCAGGCCATGCCTGGCGTACGGGCGGTTTACACGGCTGACGATGTCCGCCATCTTGGATTGCTGCCGGCTCAGGCGGCCGCCATCGGGCGTCCGCTGCTGGCGGACGGCGAAGTCAATCACATGGGAGAAGCGGTGGTCATGGTCCTAGCCGAGACCCGCGCCCAGGCCCAGGATGCTGTGGATGCAGTCGATGCAGACTATGACCCGTTGCCCGTGGTTATCGACCTAAAAGAGGCGCTGGCCAATACCAACCTCGTCCACGAAGGTGTCGAATCCAACACTCTGATCACCTGGACCGCACCTTTCGGTGTCGAGGAGGATGGGCTCAACGAGCTTCGGGCCAAGATCGACGAGTACAAGGCCCGCGACGACGTGGTAACCGTGTCTCTGGAGATGGTCAACCAGCGTCTGATCCCGGTCGCGATCGAGCCCCGTTCAGTGGTAGCGGAATGGAGTGCAGGTTATCAGCAGATGACGGTTCACTCATCGTCCCAAACCATTGGCGCCGTCGCCTCGGCTGTTGCCGGGATGCTCGGCATCCCGTACAACCAGGTGAGGGGGATCGCGCCAGAGGTTGGGGGAGGATTCGGGGCCAAGTTGGCGCTGTATGCGGACGAACTGTTGATTCCTTGGGCAGCAAGGGAGCTGGACGCTCCGGTCAAGTACACCGAGACCAGGCGGGAGGCAGCGAGCAATACGATCCAGGGCCGAGGTTGGCTTGGAACGTCCACCATCACAGGAACCAGGGATGGGCAGGTGCTCTCGTACGAGATCGATGCGATCTGTGATATGGGCGCCTACTGCCAGGATCTCACCGTGGCGATCCCGTTCTTGGGAGTGTTCGTAGGTTCGGGCCAGTACGGCTTCGATACCAGGATGCAGCTCGATTGCGTTGTGACCAACAAGCAGACGACCGATGCCTATCGGGGGGCCGGCCGCCCTGAGGCCATCTACTACTTGGAGCGCATCATGGATGCGTACTCGAGGGAGATCGGGATGGATCCGGCCCAGGTCCGGATGAAAAACTACATACCCAGCGAATCGTTCCCTGGTGCGATGTCACCGGTCGGGTTCGCAATGGACACCGGTGACTACGCGATGAATCTCCAGACCATGCTCGATTCGCCTGAGTATTCGGCGATGAAGGCGGCTCGCGACCAACCACGGTCGGACGGAAAGCTGGTCGGGCTTGGCATGTCGACCTACGTCGAGGCCTGTGGTTTCGGCCCTTCGGCGCTGGTCGACCTTGGCTTTTCATGGAGCGGCTACGGCCAGCCTTCAGCTTTCAACGGATCCGGCTTGGTTCGGGTCAACCCGGACGGCACGGCCAACGTCATCATCGGAACCGGTCCGTCTGGGCAGGGCCATCAGACGACTTGGGCCCAGATCGTGTCCAACGAACTCGGAATAGAGATGGACAAGATCCGGGTGACTCACGGTGATACCAAGGACGCCCCGATCACCATCGGCACGTTCGGCTCTCGCTCGGCAGCGGTGGACGGCTCGGCGACGTTCGAGGCATCTCGCAAGGTGAGAGAAAAGGCGGCCCGCATCGCGGCGGACCTGCTCGAGGCGTCTGAGGCGGACATCCAGTTTGCCGACGGTGGCGCGCACGTGGCCGGCTCACCCGACAAACGAGTCGAGTGGGCGGCGATCGCCGAGGTGGCATACCAGCCACATCGGATGCCTGACGGCGAGGAGGGTGGGCTCGAGGCCCATGCCATTTTCAGTCCCGGCAATGCGACATGGCCTTTTGGTTCTGTGGCCTGCCTGGTCACTGTTGACCCGGAAACCGGAGATGTGTCGATCGAGCAGTGGATGTCGGTGGACGATTGCGGCAACGTGATCAACCCGATGATCGTCGATGGCCAGATCCATGGAGGCATCGCCCAAGGGGTCGGCCAGGCGTTGTTCGAAGAAGCAATCTACGACGACGAGGGCAACCTGCTGACAGCTGGATTGATCGACTATCCGATTGTCACGGCTGTGGACGTGCCCATGTTCAATCTCAGCCGTACGACCACCCCGACGGATGTGAATCCGATGGGGGTGAAAGGAATCGGCGAAGCCGGCACCATCGGCGCCGCCCAAACCCTTGTCAATGCGGTGGTTGACGCGCTCGCTCCTCTCGGGGTGAAACACGTTGACATGCCGATGCGGCCCAGACGGGTCTGGCAAGCGATTCAAGACGCCAAGGCTTCGGCCTAGAGAGAGGAGGAGCAAACATGTTTCCCAGAGAGTTCGAGTACGTTGCACCCTCCAGCCTTGACGAAGCGCTCGGCACCCTGGCTTCGAACCCAGGGGCCAAGGTCATGTCGGGGGGAATGAGTCTCATTCCGCTGATGAAGCTGCGGTTGTTCTCACCGGAGCTAGTAGTGGACATTGCCAGGATCGACGGTCTTGATGCGATCGAGGATCGAGGCGATCACATCGCGATCGGAGCGCTTGTCCGTCATGAGGAGACGGCCGCCAGTCCGCTCGTACAGGAACACGCGGCCGCCCTGGCGTCCGCCGCCGCCTGGACGGGCGACAGGCAGGTGCGGGCCAGAGGTACGACGTGTGGGGCGATGGCCCACGCGGACATCGCCGCCGATCAGCCGGCGGCCGCGTTGGCGCTCGGGGCGACCATGGTGGCGGCATCGTCTGGCGGGACCCGCGAGATCGCTGCGGCGGACTTCTTCGTCGACACGCTCACCTCGGCGCTGGAGACGAATGAGATCCTCACCGAGGTGCGGATTCCGAAGAGTTCCGCTTCTGCATACGACAAGCTAGGGCGTCGGGGAGGTCATACCGATTACGCGGTTGCCGGTGCCGCTGCCTCGGTCGCGATGTCCGGTGGAACGGTCAGCTCGGCAGGGATCGCTCTTACAGGGGTTGGCACCAAACCGACGCTTGCGGCAGGTTCGGTCGAGGCGATTGTTGGAACCGACGGCGGCGCGGATGCGATCGCCGGCGCGGTGGCCCGGGCGACTGAGGGCGTGACCGTACTGGAGGATCTGTACGGATCTGCTGAGTACAAGGCCCACCTGGCGGGTGTCTACGTAGGCCGGGCTCTCGAACAGGCGATTGCGGCTAGTCACTAGTTGGAAATGACCCTTTGCAGGAAGGGCTGAGTGAAATAGACTGTAAACACTCACCGTTATGGTGAGATTGCACAGCTATCCCCTGCTCGGGATGGTGGAGGCTGCTTGGAGGGCGCCTCGTACCGCTGGTACGAGGCGCTTTTCCGTGTTGGTGCCGCGGGGAATCAGCGGGTTGTGGGGAGTCCTGCTTTGCGCCAGGCTTTGATGCCGCCGGCTACGTTCAAGACGTTGCTCAATCCGACTTGGCTGGTCAACGCATGGGTGATCTGGGCGGATCGAGCACCGGACTCGCAATGGATCAATACCGTGCCGTCTGTGGGCAGATCCCCATACCAGTCGTTGACAGTGGACATTGGCTTGAGCTGAGCACCGGGGATTCGGGACTTGTCCCATTCTTTGCGCTCACGGCAGTCGATCAGGATCGCACCCTCGTGATCGATGAGTCGTTTTGCTTCATTCGGGTCGACTTCTGGCACTACCTCGTTCTTCATCCCGGGCACGCTAGCGCAAGCCGCAGCGCAGGGTGACGGCAACCACGAATGTGGTCGGTGCCATCTTCCAAAGCAGCGGGGACACTAGGCTCGCAGGCATGTTCCCCAACACCCTCGAGGAGGTAGAAGCCGCGCTGTCCAGCCACGACTATGTGGCCGATCGCTCATTGATCATCTCGATCCACCTCGCGTTGCAACTTGGCCGCCCGTTGTTCCTGGAGGGCGAGGCCGGTGTCGGCAAAACCGAGGTGGCCAAGGTCTTGTCGGCAATGCTCGACGAGCCTCTCATCCGTCTCCAGTGTTATGAGGGACTTGATGCCGGCCACGCGCTCTATGAATGGGACTACGCCCGTCAGATGATGGCCATTCGCCTGCTCGAGGCACGAGGAGAGGGCTCGGACGCTTCCGTCGGCGACATCATGAGCCGTGACTATCTCGTGGCGCGGCCTCTTCTCGAAGCGATCGAACTCGGAGCGGCAGGCAGGAGACCAGTCCTCCTGATCGACGAACTCGACCGGGCCGACGAAGAGTTTGAGGCCTATCTGTTGGAGCTTCTGTCAGACTTTCAGGTAACGATTCCAGAGGTTGGCACCATCAAGGCCGTTCAACCGCCAGTTGTGATCCTCACCTCGAATCGGACAAGAGAGATACACGACGCTCTCAAACGCCGATGCATCTACCACTGGATCGACTACCCGGACTTTGACCGGGAGATAGACATCGTCATGCGCAAAGTCCCAGGCATCGATGAGGCGCTTGCCTCGCAGTTGGCCAAGGCCATGGGCAGGTTCCGCAGCCTCGACCTCTTCAAACCTCCAGGGGTCGCGGAAACGCTCGACTGGGCATCTGCGCTCCAGGTACTCGGCGCAGAGGTCCTCGATCCCGGAAACGCAGACGATACTCTCGGCGTCGTCCTCAAATATCAGGAAGACATAGAGCGGGTCAGAAGCGGCGGCGTCGAACGGCTCCTGTCTTCGGCATGATCAGAGCTGGCCGCCTGGTGATGTTGGGGGTACTCGTTTCGATTCTCGTTCTTCCAGCCAGAGCTTTCGCTCAGGAGTCTGATCCCTTGCCGCTTCCACCAAGCATCACGGCTTGGCAACCAGGTGGGATCAGCGGTCCGTTCGCAAAGGCGGCAATCGATGCCGCTGCCATCGCGGGTGCCGAATGGCTCGTTGTACATCGTGGCACCATCCCCTTGATCTCGGTCAAACGCGCCGGAAGGACGGTTCAGGAAGCCCCGGAAGGTTTCCGCTATCCGATGGCTGCTCTTGCCCTTGACCCTCGCAAGGCTGTGCCCCTGATCGGACGTTCGGCCGCAGCCGCGTTGTCGGCTGGTGAAATTCTGATGGGTTCGACATCTGCGGGTATGCGAGGTGCCAGTGCCGGCGACATGGTCGAATTCATCGGGTGGGATGGAAGTATCAACACACTTCGTATCGCCCAGGTGGTGCCGGATGAGAGTGTAGATTTCGCCGAGCTCATTTTCTCGACGGCCACTGCGGAGCGATTCGGATTCGTTCGGCCTTCCTCGGTGTTGATTTGGGACGTTGACGACGACGACGAACTCGTGATCGATCTATGGCGCCGCCTCCCGGAAGGTCGGACCAGGATCACCGCCTCGACAGATACCGCTCGGCCTGACGACGTGCTCCCCACGGTCCTCCTCAAGGAGCAGTTCGGTGAGTTTACCTACAGATCGGAAGAGCACACGTCTGAACTCCAGTCACACTGATATATCTCGTATGCCGTCTTCTGCTTGAAAAAAAAAAAAAAA
>CALCCX010000482.1 GCA_937900165.1 uncultured Acidimicrobiia bacterium
GGTGGTAATGGAGTATTAGTGTGTGGACTTTGTATTTTTTTTTTTCAAGCAGAAGACGGCATACGAGATATATCAGTGTGACTGGAGTTCAGACGTGTGCTCTTCCGATCTCGCGCCTTGCAGCAGGCGCTTACATCGGTCGGGAAGCGCACCGCTTTTTCCTGAACCGTCGTATCCACGGTCAATTGGCTAAGATCGCGTTTTGAAACGGCGCCAGTTCGCAAACCTGCTTTGATCGTCTCTGCGAGCAACCGCGCCGCCCCCTCCGGACCGATCCGCTTGCGAAAGATGCTCAAAGAAGGCGGCTCCACGGGAAAGCGGTGCTGGAAGAAGGTCTCGCCGCAAAAGTGCTGAAAGTAAGGGTTCTCACGCCACACAGCGCAAACCTCCTCATCGGACAGGCCTTTGATATCTTTCAAAAAACAAAGACCCGTCATCAACCGAATGGACCCGCCGGGCCGGCCCTTCCCGGCGCAATAATAGCCTGACAAAGCCGCCTCAAGACCATCCCAGTCAATCAGCGCCGCCAACTCATGGCGTAGATCGATAATGTTCTCCAGACGGGCCCGAAAAAGCTCATCCTGTGGCGCCGTTTTGGGGTTTTTCTTGAGCATAAACTGCAACCTTTTGAAGCCGGCGATCCAATTTGTTGCAGTTTACAACATTCACAAAACCCTGGAAATCCATATGCCATATGGCGGGATGAGTTTTTTAGGGGAGACTAGTTAGCGTCAGCCGCGTTTCGGCCGTTCGCAGCTCAAGTTCAAGAACGTCGAGCGATCCCAGTCCCATCTTCGTAATCGCGAGCGCTCGCTCGTAGGCCTTTCCTTCCGGGACGATCTCGCTGACCAGGCCCATGCGGTAGGCGTCATGCACGTCGATTCGGCGCCCGGTGATGAGCAGGTCGAGCGCGTGGGCGAACCCCACGATCAACGGCAGCCGCACAGCGAGGCCGTCGCCCGACACGATGTTCCAGCGGTCGAGCAGGACCGAGCGGAAGCGGTGATCGCCGATCGGCGTTACCGCGGTGTCGGCGTCGAAATCGAGCACCATGGTCCGGGCGCCGGCGCCGGCGCCGGCGTCGGAGACGGAGTCTGTGTCGCTCATCGGCTCAGCCGTCGGAGTGGTGGGCGTAGCGGGCGCCGATCCGAGCGATGACCAGCACGATGATCGCGGCAACGACGGCGAGGGCGGTCGGCTGAAACCATTCGCCACTGGCCGGCCAGTCGAGACCGGTGCCGTCGCTGACTTCCGACTGATCCTCCGAGATGACGCCGACTCCGTTGGGCCAAGGCCACAGGACCCGAAGCGATCCGACCATCAAGCCGACCAGGGCGGCCATGATGGTGTTGAACCTGTGGTCCATGAGCCAGCCGAGCACCGACGAGAAGAGGGCGAGGCCGATGACCACGCCGACACCGATGAGTGCGGCGTTGCCGATCTCGCGGTCGTTCACCGTTTGGATCACCGCTGAGTACATCCCGATCATCAACAGGATGAACGAACCGGAAATGCCCGGAAGGATCATGGCGCAGATGGCCAGCGCGCCGGCCCCCAGAAAGACCAGAGGCGATGGATCGGAGATCGGTCCGGACTGGAAGCCGAGAAGGAGAAAGACGATCACCGCGACCGCGGCCATGAACGCGTAGAGCCATCGGGTGCGCTCGGTGAGGAGTCCGAGGGCGATCACCACCGAGGCGGCGACGAGCCCGAAGAAGAGGCCCGCCATGTTCTCCGGGTTGTCGCGGAGTTGGGTCTCGATGACCGAGGCCAGGCTGGCGACCGCGACCAGAATGCCGACGCCGAGGGGCACGAGGAAAACGAAGTCGAGGGCCACGATTCGATTCCAGAAGCCCCTGATGTCTCCCTTCAGGAGGGTGCCGAGGGCGCGGCCGGCGTCTCGGATCGAATCGATCAAGTGCTGGTAGATGCCGAGGACGAGGGCGATCGTTCCTCCCGACACACCGGGCACGACGTCGGCCGCCCCCATCAGGAAACCTCGAACGACTTGCGCTGCTGCCTTTGGGATCACGGGGTGTGACAGTACCGTCGGGCCCCATGATCGACGCGGCAACCGACGCGGCGCGCGGCGTGGCTGTCCCCGTGGGCGACCTGACGTTGTGGGCCGATCTCCAGGGCCCCGACGACGGTGATGTCGTCGTGTTGGTGGCCGGTGCCGACAGTCCGGGGTTTCGGTGGACGCCAACGCTCGTCGATCGCCTGGTCGCCGACGGCTACCGCGTGCTGCGCTTCGATCATCGCGACTGCGGCCGTTCGACCCGCTTTGACGCCGACGCCGCGTATCTGCTCGACGACCTGGCGAACGATCTGGTCGGCCTGCTCGATCACTTCGACATCGTGGCGGGCCACCTGATCGGCCGTTCGATGGGCGCCATGGTCGGCCAGTTGATGGCGCTCGATCACCCGGACCGGGTGCGCTCCTTGACACTGTTCGGCTCGAGCGCCGCCCCGGGCGATGAGCGGCTCGGCGGTCCCCACGACGAGTTCGTCGAGCAGATGACCACACGCCTCTTCGCCGGTCCGCCGCCCAACCCGCAGGGTCGGGTGGAGTGGATCGTCGAGCTCGACGAGCTGCTCGGCGGCAGCCTGTATCGGTTCGATCGTGAGCGGCAGGTGGCCCTCGCCGCCGCCGAGATCGCCACCGGGTGGGCGGAGGAGACCGGTCACGGCGTTGCCGTGCACGCGAGCCCGGGGCGACTGGACCGTCTGGCCGACATTTCCGCGCCGACCCTTGTGGTCCACGGAAGCGCCGATCCGGTCTTCCCTCCGGCCCACGGTCGAGAGTTGGCCACCGGTATCGACGGGGCCGTCCTCATCGAGGTCGAGGGCCTCGGTCACGAGGTTCCCGACGAGCTCGTGGAGGAGCTCTGGCCGGTTCTTCGGCTCCATCTGCGTTCGGCCGCATCGTGGCCCGACTGAGGGCGTGGTTCCCCGACCTGCGGGCCCTGTTCGTCATCGTGCCGCTTTCGATCTATTCGGTGGGCGAACCCTGGCTGGTGCCTCTCACGCTCGGGCTGTTCGTAGCCTGGC
>CALCCX010000483.1 GCA_937900165.1 uncultured Acidimicrobiia bacterium
GGAGAGTGAGAGAGAGATGATAGGGAGCATGTATGGGTATGTGTTTGTTTTTTTTTTTTCAAGCAGAAGACGGCATACGAGATATATCAGTGTGACTGGAGTTCAGACGTGTGCTCTTCCGATCTCTGCGTTCTTTTCAGCGGCGTTGAGGGACATCGCTCTTCCTATTCACGGTGACGGCAAACAAACCCGCTCGCTCTGTTACGTGGACGATCTAATCGAAGGCCTACTCCGGCTGGCACTGTCGGATCACATCGGCCCGATGAACATCGGCAACCCTGAGGAAGTTACGATTTTGCAGCTTGCCGAGGAGGTCCAGCGAGTGGTCGGATCAGAGGCCGGCGTGGAGTTTTTCGACCGTCCAGAGGACGACCCGACCGTTCGCAGACCCGACACGACTCTCGTCGAGTCGAAACTCGGTTGGTCCGCCAAAGTTTCGCTGGAAGACGGTCTGGCCCTGACCCTGCCATGGTTCCGGTCCCAGATCCTCTGACCGGCCATTCCGGGGCCCTCCGCCCGCCCGTACTTTCGGCTGTAGTGCGGATATATCCGCACTACAGCCTAAGGAACGCGGTTTACGCGACTGGGATCCAGACGAGAGACAAATCGTCGATCGTGATGTCCGTTTTCTCCAGGCCGATGTCGATGGACTCGACCTCCACCGCTTTTGCTTCCCATTTGGCCGTGATCGCCTGAAAATCTTCTGCGAGTCGATCTTCCAGGTCGTCGAGTTTGTCAAGCTTCTCGTTGTACTTGTCCTCCGCTGATGCCAAACGTACTTGGGTTTTGCGGGTTTGATTGCGCCGTGATGCCGCCCTCGACAACCCGGACGATCGACGCCTGCCTCCGAGGAACGCCCCGAGCAGATCACCTGCCCCTCCCATCATTTCCTCCTGTCGGCGCCCGCTCACATCCACCTCCAGCTCGTTGACTCTTCGCTCGGCAGTCTTCAACTGGGATTCGACCGTTGCGATGAGTTTGCGGTAACGCTCCTTGAGCTTCGCAACATCCGCGTCCGCTGCGTCCTCGGCTGCCGCACTGCACCTCGCCAAAAAGTCCGCTTCGCTTTCGCCTACTCGGGAATAGAGCCGCAAACCGGAATTTTTCATCACCGTCACATTGCGGTTCCGATAGAGATGGTCTTTGAGGGCCTTCGAAGCAGAGTTGAAGAACGTTTTGGTATCGATTCTTGCGTCCGGCAGCTGATAGGTCACCGCCCCCGGACTCTCCTCCAGCAGATCGCGATCGTCGTAGTCCACTGAATAGGCCTGCGTGGCATCTACGTCGTCCGATATTGGGAACAAGACCGCCTCCCAGGTCTCCCGATGGTCGACATCGGCCTTCGTGTCGTCAAAGCGGAGCTCGACTCTGGTGATCAGCCCGGCGGCGAGTTTGGTCCCGGTTGGGTCTGCGCCCAAGGAGGCTGCCCAGGGAGCAGCAGGGTCGAGGTGGAATGACGAGACTCCATCGGCCACCTTGGGCGGCAGGGTCGTCTCGTCTTCGGCCAGTGGCGTGACCGAGACACTCCGGTTCGAGTCGATGGGTTCGTTTTCAGGCGAACTCTTCGAACTGCGGGCCGGACTGCCTTCCATCAGGGTCCCTACTTCCGCCTTGGTGAGGGGGCCCCTCAAGTAGGACATAGCCCACCGGGTTTCAAACACGACCGGTTGTGACTGCTTGGTGGAGGACAGAACGAACTGCCGTTTGCCGAGATCGCCGATCAGTGCGTCGAAGGCCTTGACGTCGACCTCTCCTGACGCCGTTTTGATGCCTTCAAGAATGCGGGCCTTGTCCCGCTCGGTTTGCAATCTGCCGATCATCCACGTTCCGGCGTTGGACATGGTCTTGTAGTCGAGGTCTACCGGGTTCTGCGTGGAGAGCACCATGCCGACACCATGGGCCCTGGCCTGTTTGAGGATCGTGAGGATCGGCTTTTTTGACGGCGGCTCTGCAGTGGGTGGAGCAAATCCGAAGACCTCGTCCATGTATATGAAGGCCCTGAGGTCAGAGGTCCCTGGCTGAGAGCGCATCCAGGTGACGACCTTCGAGAGCACCAGCGTGACGATGAACTGTCGCTCCTCATCGCTCAAATGCGGGAGATACATGACCGCCGCCCGCGGTCGTCCATCTGACGTGTAGAGCATCTCCTGGATGTCGAGGGCCTCGCCTTGCATCCATGAGGCAAAAGACGGCGACGCCATCAGACCGTTCAGCTGCATCGCCAGCTTGGTGCGGTCCTTTTCCGGGAAGAACGTGTCCAGCTCGAATACCCCGAGTTTTCGGATCGGAGGTTTGATGATTCGTCCGATCAAGGTGGCCAAATCGAGATCTTCACCTGCCTTCCAGGCTCGTTCGATCAGAGTGGCCAAAAGGATGTGGCCAGGCGAGGAGATAGGATCTGAGGAAATACCGGCGAGCATCAGCAGGCTGGAAACGAAACTCTCGATCTCGTCTCTGCCGGTTTCTGCGTCCTGGCCCCAGTCGAGCGAGGGCGCTTTCAGTGAGCCGACGACATTGACGGGGACACCGGCAGTCGATCCGGGTGTGTAAATGGTGAAGTCGGCCCCAGTTCGTACTGTCCGCATCCGATCTGGCGATACACCCCACGACTCGAGTCCTGTCTTCCACATTTCCGCGGTGCTGGTCGCCAGCTCGTCTGCGGATACGCCCTCACGATCCGCCTGTGCCTCATCGATCCACGGGCGAAAGTCTGAAGGCTCGAAGTCCGGGAAATTGAGAAGGAGATTTCCCATGTCGCCCTTGGGATCGATGATCAGCGCCGGGATACCGGAGGCGAGAGCTTCTTCGAGCAGAATTACCCCCAAACCGGTCTTACCTGAACCGGTCATCCCGACTATCACACCGTGAGTTGTGAAGCGTCTTGCCTCGTAGTCGAACTGGTCGGTGCGTCCTCCCGTAGATGGGTCCAATATCCCGCCAAGAAACAATGATCCTCGTTCTGGTTCAGCCATAGTGAAAGCGCATCTAGAGGGGATGGCGAGATCCGCCAACCGACCGTTCTGGCACTTCCACTTTCGCCGGTCGATCTAAACAGCCATACTTACCTCATGCGGGTAGTGACATCCAACGTGAGCAAGGATCTTGTCACGCGTGCCGCGAGCGCGGTGGCGGCCGTTGCGCTGGCGGTAGCTTGGGCCGGTACCCACTTGCTTGGTCAAGCATTCGCAAGGAATTCGGAATTCCCCGCTTCTCTCTGGGGCCTGGGCCTCGGGCTGATTGCTGCGTCAGGCCTGCTCACTGGATCCCTTCTTCGGCCAATCAACGTGAAGGCTGATTTTGATTGGTCGAGGGCGATGCGCATCATGGTCGCGCCCCTGCTCATTCTCGCTTACACCTATGTATCGCTGGAATTCGGCATCGAATGGGTGGTCCTGCATCGCCTGGCGGCCTGGGCCATGCCGTACGGTCAGTCCGCGTTGGCATTCATGATTGGTATCGGGGCTGCGGCCGGGATGTCGGCCAGATCGGAAGAGCACACGTCTGAACTCCCTTCACACTTATATTTCTCTTCTTCCGTCTTCTGCTTGAACAAATA
>CALCCX010000484.1 GCA_937900165.1 uncultured Acidimicrobiia bacterium
CTGAGCCCCCCATGCTCAGTCGTTCGACCTTCCCCCACGTTGCCTTTGCAGACATACTGGCGTCCACCAAGCGTGTTACGAATCACGTGCACCTCACTCCTGTCTTGACCTCTACTACGTTGGATCGCCCGCTCGGGGCCTCGGTGTTCTTCAAGTTCGAGAGCTTTCAGAAGGTCGGCGCCTTCAAGGCTAGAGGTGCGACCAACGCTGTCCTCCTTCTCGACGATGAGGCGGCGTCTCGCGGGGTGATCGCCCATTCATCTGGCAACCACGGAGCGGCCGTTGCGTTCGCCGCTGCGATCCGTGGCATCGGCTGCACTGTCGTCATGCCTGCGGATGCCTCGCAGGTGAAGGTCGATGCAGTGAGAGGTTACGGAGCTGAGGTACTGCTCGTCGATCGATCCACGCTTTCGGAGGCAACCCAAGCTCGTGCGGCGGAACTCGGGGCGACCTTCATTCATCCGTACGAGCATTTGGACGTTATCGCCGGCCAGGGCACTGCGGCAATGGAGTTGCTACTCGATCACCCTGATCTCGATCTGTTGGTGGTCCCGATCGGGGGCGGCGGACTGATCAGCGGATCGATCATCGCAGCCGCCACGATGGCTCCCGCGTTGACCGTCATCGGAGCCGAGCCCGAGCAGGTCGACGATGCCTATCGATCTCTGCAAACCGGAATCCATCAGCCTCCCGTCATGCCACCCGAGTCGATGGCAGATGGCTTGCTGGCCGGTCTAGGTGAGAAGGCCTTCGACATACTGACTGAGGCCAAGACCGAGATCGTCACGGTCGGCGAAGACGAGATAATCGAAGCGGGTCTCTTCCACCTCCAACGTATGAAGACGGTGGTCGAACCCTCAGGTGCCGTCCCATTGGCGGGTCTCCTCAAGATGAGCGGCACGGTTGCAGGCAAGAAGGTCGGAGTCGTAGTAACCGGCGGTAACACAGACCTGGCCTGGGTACCATGGAACAGCTAGGGTCCGTTCCCCTCTGTGTTCGCCTCGGACCCGAGATGCTCCTCAAACCAAGCTACGAACTCTTCCTCTTCCTCCGCTTCTCGGGCTGGATCCTTGATCCAACGCACCCGGGCCTTCGCTATCTCATCTAGCGAATCGCCGAGGAGGGCCACGGCGCGCTTGGCTGCAGTCGAACCGCCGTCCACGAGGACAGCTGCAGCTGACTCACCATATCCGACGATACCCGCCTCGGTAAGCAAGCGTATGTGTTCAACTATCGCGAAAAGAGACTCTGCGCATGTTTTCGAGGTCTTGAGGCGCAGCGTGTCAGCGATCACCCGGAATTCCTCTGAATACGCTGTTCTGAGATTTCCAATGTCCTTCAGTTGATCCCAACTCCTAGTGCCTGAGTGATCAGCCATCAGAAGGGTCATGGACGTCTCAGCCAGCGCCATGGCCTTCGCGAGTTGTTTGTTCTCTGAATCCGCCGCTCTTGGGTCGAGGAGTTGTTCGGTCAAGGGACCCTTAGGTTCGGCGACGACACTCACCGTAGTATTCCGCCTGGTGGTACGCAGGGGCCCGCGGACGTCGGCAATCCCCGCAAGTAGTTTCAGCCAATCCCTCCAGATGTACTACGCGTATATTTGGCGGACCCCCTTCCGGCGAGAAGCGGGGTTGCAAGCCGTCGGCGATGGATCTATGCCGGAGGCAGGCCGAGTTCGGGTAAGTTCCTCCGCATATGCGTTGGACTGGAGGCCGGGGTATCTGGTGGTAGCGCCCCCTCCTGATTCAGCAGCGAGCTGCTTCATCGTCCTCCCCCAACTGTACGGCTCGTACCTCGCCGCACGGGGGAGGAGATGTCGAGCCAGGTTCCATCGTTATGCGGAAGTTGAGCGCGATCGCAATATTGAAGTTGCGCGTCGGCCTACACCAGCACGCTGTGGCTGTGGCTGTGGCTGTGGCTGTGGCTGTGGCTGTGGCTTTGGCTGTGATTAGGCGAGGGCTGGGGTGAAGGCTTCGTCCAACCGAAGGTTGTTGAGGTCATCGATGATGTGGCGGTGGCGGCCCGCTGTCCGGCGGGCGGCTAGAGCGGCAGGGTCGTCTGGCGAGTCGGTGAATATGAAACTGACGTCCCCGGTGATCTGGGCGGCGAGGGATTCGGTCTCTGTCGTCCTGGGGACGACAACAACGATTTCGTAGGTGTGGCCGCTTGCCTCGTAGACGATTTGCTGGAGGGCGGTCAGCAGGCGGTCGGTGTCGGTTCCGCCTGCAACGATGTAGGAGACGTCGAACATGTGGGACCCGACCCGGTGGCGGTTCCTGCCAACATCTCTTTGCGCAATCGGACCAG
>CALCCX010000485.1 GCA_937900165.1 uncultured Acidimicrobiia bacterium
AGAGCTGACGCCGGCCTCGCCGCTTCGCCAGACATCATCGACTTCTTCCGGCAACCTGCCTCCGATCTCATGCCCGCGCAAGACTCAGTCGCCGGCCTTCAAGAACTTTGTACCCGCTTGGGGTTGTTGGGATGAAACGACGCCACCCCCTCGCCACCCTCGTACGGCTGGCTTCGCTGCGCGAACGCAAGGCTCGCGGTGACCTCGGCCTGGCGCAGCGCGACGTCAAGGACAAAGCAGAATCCCTCGAGATCCGGCGGAACGAGCTGATGACAATGCTTGGGGACAGTCGGCCGCTGCCGGCCCATATTGCGTTGACCCTTCGAATCCAAGGCCTTGCCACCGCCGAGTTGGTAGAACTCGCAGCGGTTGAGCTCGATGCGTCTGAAACACGCCTGCGGACCGACCGGAGAAAGTGGCAGGACGCCGCCCACGAACTGGAGGCCAAGGAAGAGTTGGAGGCGAAGAAGCGTCGAGAGAACGCGACTACCGCTGCCAAGGCCGCCGAACGCGTTCTCGACGAGTTGATGGCTGCGCGCCATCAGAGTCCAAACCGGGGAGCAACCAGATGAGTGCCGTCGGCATCGGTGCGATCTTCAACAGGATCGCGACAATCGAGCAGCGGGTTGAGAGCCTCTCCCCCTCGATCGAGTTCGCCAAGATCCTCGATCAGGCGACAAGTCAATCTCGCCAATCGAGAGTCCAGTCGACCCCAGACGAGCAGCCGGGATCCCCCAACTTGACCCTTGGACAGCTCATCGGCCTGACCCCTTCGACCACGCTGGTCCGAATCGGATTCCAAGTCGGTGGCGGATCGACCGAATGGTCAACACAGATTCCCGAGGCCGGGCGCCAGTACATCGAAGCGATCACCGATGCTGCCAACCAGGCGGGAATAGAACCGGCCCTCCTGGCTGCCCTCGTATGGACCGAATCCGATTTTCAATCCGACGCGGTCTCGCGCTCGGGAGCCATCGGGCTCGGCCAACTCATGCCAGGCACCGCGGCGGGACTGGGCGTAGACCCAACAGATCCGACCGAGAATCTGGCGGGTGCAGCCCGTTACCTCAAGTCCCAGATAGAGCGCTTCGGATCGGTCGAGCTCGGGCTAGCTGCGTACAACGCCGGCCCAGGGCGAGTCGCTCGCAGCGGCGGCATTCCGGACATCGCGGAAACTCAGGCCTACGTACCCAAAGTTCTCGACCGTTTCCGTCTTCTAGGAGGAAGCCAATGATCGACCCGATCCTCGTCGGCCCCGCGCCGGCGCCAGGCCAGGCCACCGCCGTCCCAACCTCCGCAGACGGAGGGCCGTTTGAGGCGATGCTTGCGGCTTTGGCGGGAGCAACGCCCCAGAAGCCGCCTGCGATAGCCTTGCAAGAAGAATCTGGCGGAACAAATGAAGGTCCGTCCGAGCAGTCCAATCCGGAATCGACCCTCCCACCGGCCGTCTCGCCAACCCTGGGTGACAAGATCGCCGCGAGTCGACTTGGAGTCATGGCCTTGGTCACAGAACCGCAACAGGTGGTCTCCAACGATTCGTTGGACAAGTTTACTCAGCCTGATCAGGGAAGTGGACAACAGGAGCTGGTCGCCGGCGACTCAGCGAGCCCCACCCCGGCGCCACGTGGTGACCAGAATCCGGTCGCCGGCGACTCAGCGAGCCCCACACCAGCGTTAAGTGGTGACCAGAATTCGGTCGCGACCTACCGGGGAGTGAGCCCGGGTGACTCACCAGGGGTCGCCCGAAGATCACCGCAGCCTGCCCCGACCAACGTACTCCTTGGACAGCCAGTCAGTAGCCGGCTGGAAAACTCGACAGTCGACAACTCCGCGAAATCCCAACAACCGGCCGGCGATCGAGGACCACTTGAACTTTCTCCACCCCCGAATCTGTCCCCTCAGACTCTCGCGACGGGTGGGGCACACGACACCGCCAAGACAGACCCGTCTCCGATTTCCACCCTTCAGGCTGTCCCACCGCCTGCATCGATCGGGACTAGGAATTTATCACCAAACACCGAACCTTCTGACCCGCGCATGAACCGGTCCGAAGATCTCCGTCCAACCCCGGCGATTGTGCTTGATCGATCCTTCTCAGAAGCGGCCAGACCAGCCGGAGACGCTTCTCCAGTAAAAGCCCGCGAGGTGTACGAGCAGCCAAGCCCTCGAGTCGACCAAACGTTGGCGAACACCGACGACCGGACAGACCTGACACTGGGCCGGGCGTCAGGTGGACACGAGAACCCAAGGGCTGAGACTCGCCCGTCGGCCGGCCGGATGGCCGAACGAATCGAATCATGGATCAAAACAACCGAGAACGCTCCTCCCCCTCGCTCGATCACCTTGCGGGGCACCGAACTGCACGGTCTGACCATCCGAGTGTCTGTTGTTCACGACGGACTGTCGATTCAGTTGGAGGGAACCAAGGGAGACGACGTTGCCTGGATGCGCCAAGTCATTCAAGACCTTGGCAACAAGGGTTTCGATATCTCCGAGTTCGCCGAATACGACTCAGAAGGTGAGCGGCGCCAGCTTTGGGACGAGGAGGAGGCCGACAAACGTCGGCGTCGCCCAGATTTCGATCCATTCCTCGAGGAGCAGCTCTCGTGACGAACGCTCCCAGGCAAACCCATTCCGCAACACTTGAAAGGAAAACTCATGGTTGATGCAATTACTGGAACCGGAACGGCCCCCCCGCCAGCCGGCACCGGCGGGCTCGGCAATCTGGATTCGGACATGTTCCTCGAACTGATGATCGCCCAACTCCGCTACCAGAACCCTCTGGAACCGACAGACGCCAGCTCGATGATGCAGCAGACCGCCCAGTTCACGATGGTCGAGACACTTCAAACAATTGCGGATACCCAGCAACAGCTCATGAACATGTCCCAGCTTTCGACCGCCCTGAATATGGTCGGAAAACAAATCGAGGCCATCGGCTTCGATGGGCTGCCGACAGAGGGCCTCGTCAGCGGAATCCGATTCACTGTCGACGGGGCCATTCTCGAGATGGACAACGGTGCAGATGTTCCGCTGGTCAACGTGCTGAGCGTGACCGATGCCCCGGACGCTCCGACAGAAGACGGAGGTGATCCGGCGTAGAGATCCTTGGACGCAGGTGGGGAGCCTTCAAAGAAGAGTGGGTACTGGACCAAGTCGGTACCCAGACAATCCGATGCCATAGGACGGCCATCGCAGACATCCCAGGGACGGGCAACAGAGAGGAGATCGCACCATGATGCGATCAATGTTCTCCGCTATTTCCGGACTACGTGCCCATCAGATGATGATGGACGTCGTAGGTAACAACATCGCCAATGTGAACACTCAGGGCTTCAAGGCTTCGATGGTCACTTTCCAAGAATCACTTTCGCAACTGTTCCAGGCACCAGGCGCAGCCGGCAACGGCAGCGGAGGGTCCAATCCAATCCAGGTCGGCCTGGGCGTCGAAGTTGGCGCCGTCGACGGCATCTTCAGCCAGGGGGCCAGCCAGGTCACCGGTCGAAAGACCGATGTGGCCATCCAAGGTTCTGGGTTCTTCATTGTCCAAGACGGTGGCGAGCAGTTCTTCACCAGGGCGGGTGCCTTCTCGTTCGACGCAGACGGCAACTTGACGACGGCCGGCGGTCAAATCGTGCAGGGCTGGGTGACCGATCCGACGACCGGGATCACTGATACCCAATCTCCGGTTTCTTCGCTCACCATGCCACTGGCCCAGGTCATCGACCCGGTGCTGACTACCGCCGTCACGATCGGTGGCAACCTTCCATCCGACCTGGCAGTTGGTGATTCGTCCGCGGTCAGCATCAATGTCTACGACAGCCTCGGCAACGCGCAGGAGCTGACTGTCACGATGACCAAGACAGCCAGCAACGCCTGGACAACAAGCGGGACCATCAATGGGACCGCGGTAACCCTGACGCCGGCGGCTATGACGTTCGATTCGAGCGGCAATCTGACCTCGGCTGGCACGATCGCCGTTTCTGGCTACACGCCACCGGGAGCAGCCGCCATGGCGTTCGACCTCGAACTCGGAACCGGTGCACCGCTGGTGCAGTTTGCCGGGAACGACTCGATGGAGGCGCTCGACCAGGACGGCAATGCCATCGGAGTGTTGCGCGACTTCGCCATCGCCGATGACGGTACGATCGTCGGCCAGTTCTCCAACGGCTGGACTCGCACCCTCGGCCAGCTGGCCTTGGCCACGTTCAACAACCCGAACGGCCTGGTCAGAGTGGGCAACTCCAACTTCCAGGCGTCGATCAACTCGGGCGACGCCCGAATCGGGGAGGCGAACACCGCGGACCGAGGAACGCTGGCCGCCGGCACGCTCGAGATGTCAAACGTCGAGCTGGCCAGAGAGTTCACCAACCTGATCATCGCCCAGCGCGGCTTTCAGGCGAACTCGAGGATCATCACTGCATCCGACGAGATCCTGTCAGACCTCGTCAATATGAAGCGGTAATGAATGATTGAGCCCGGGGCCCCTACCCCCCGGGCTCAATCCCCAAACCCAGCTACAGCTACAGACGGTTTTGCCTGGCTCAGGTCGTGCGCAACGTCCGAGAGTTTGTGAAGCAAACTCTGTTAGAGAACGGCGCGAACGCAGCCACAGCCAGATTGTGACCACAGACCTGGCCGTGGATTCTGACAAATACCACTGAAAGTGGTTACCGAGCGCGGGCTCCTGACGACAGGTGAAGTGAACACGTACGCACACGGAGGTGCGGGATGTCCCGGCTCGGATGCCGATTCGACAAACGAATATGGGTCGACCCATCTGGCCTCGAAGCCGGTAGGTGCAACTCATGATGACCATTGTTGGCATCGTGCTTGCCGTCATGGCGATCGTCATCTCCACGATCATGGACGGCAACTCGTTCGGCGCGCTGATCGGTCCCTCATCACTCTTCTTGGTAGTGGTCGGCGCACTCGGTGTGACTTTGTCCGGGTTCGTCATCCCGGAC
>CALCCX010000486.1 GCA_937900165.1 uncultured Acidimicrobiia bacterium
AATCAGTTGGCTTCCTATCCGGCAGCCCAACCCCAGGTGGCTGCATCCGCACCCCAGGCGACCGGCAGTTTCGCCCCGGCGGCCAACGGCGATCCGCTCCCGGTGGGTCCGACCTATCCTGTCTCTGGCACGCCCATTGCCGCCGCCAGCACGACGGCTGTGCAGATGCAGCCCCTTTGCACGCCCAACCGCCTGCGCACAATCAGTCTGGGCGGCCAGCCCCAGGCCTACACCGCCTTGGACGACCGCATTTATGTGGCTCTCGCCAATGTGGGTAGCCTGCTGGTGGTGGATGCCGGGATGGACACAATGCTGGGGACCAGCCGCACCACTGCCGCCCGCATCGGTTACATCGCGGCCGGCGCTGCGGGCCTCTTCGAGCATGCCGATCAGCTCCGGGAGCTTGCCATGGTTCCGACGACCTCCCACTTTGAGGTGCGAAATGTGCACGGCCGCGCCCGAAGCGGCACCGATAGCCAGGGCTTCCTCCACGGCACCCACAACGTCGTCCATCTCGTTTCTGACGTGTGATACGTATGGATGCCCGTGCCGAGCGGCGACCGCCGCCAAGGCAACGATCTCGTCTGTTGAGGCGTAGGATCCTGGGGGGTATAGCAACCCCGTCGAGAGACCGGCTGCGCCGCCGACAAAAGCAGCGTCTGCGAGCGCTTTCATCTCACCTAGCTCCTGGGCGGTGGGCGGGCGGCGATCAAACCCCACGACGGCAGCTCTAAGGGTGCCCTGTCCGACCAGCGATACGAGATTGGCGGCCGTCGGCACGTGGCGCAACGCGCTCGCGTAGTCCTCGATCGAGCCGGCGGTGCGCGTGGCGTGACCGAAGAGCGAATCGAGATGACGAGCCACGGCCGAACCCGCCTCACCTCCTGGCGCGGGGAAAAGGCTGAATCCGCAGTTCCCGGCGATCTCAGTGGTGACGCCCTGGCGCAAACTTCCAAGCCGGAGATCATCGTGATCGCTTCCAAGAAACGGCAGTGCATCGGAATGAGTGTGCGTATCGATGAATCCAGGAGCAACGACCAGACCCGTGGCATCAAGCACCTCACCCCTCGTCAACATTCCTGTCTGGCCGACAGCGACGACAACTCCATCGACGAGGTGGACGTCGGCTTCGAGGACCTCATCGCCGGAACCGTCGGCGACGAGACCGCCACGGATGACGAAACTGGACGTCACGTCACCCCGGAACTGCTCAGCCGCGGAAGTGGTTGTTTTCGGCATCCGTCGGTTTCACCGTCCTCCCGGCCTCGGGTACCGCTCTCCCTGATAATATATAAAAACTGATTCAGCTGCACAGGGAGGAAAAGGACATGCGGCTCGCCCGATTCGAACATTCCGGCATGAGCGAATGGGGTTTCGTCGACGACTCAAAGGTATACCCGAGGCCGGCCGGATCCGGCACCCTCCTCGATGCCCTGGCCCTCTCGCCAACAGATCTCGCATCCCTCCGCAACCACTGCCGTCACCCTGTCGAACTCGACGAGGTAAAATTGCTTTCCCCCATTCCACACCCACCACAATTCATCGGAATCGGGCTCAACTACAAAGACCATGCAACAGAGGCTGGTCTCACCCCCCCAGAATCGCCCGTGGCATTCGGGTTCCTCCCCAGCGCAATCACCAACCCCGGCGACCCCATCGAGATACCCCCGTTCACGGATGAAGTCGACTGGGAGGCCGAGCTCGGCATCGTGATCGGACTCGGCGGACGCGACATCCCCCTCGACGAGGCCATGGATCGAGTCGCCGGATACACCCTCGTCAACGACGTCTCCGCCCGAGACATCCAGGTGGGAGACGGCCAATGGGGCCGAGCCAAGTCCTTCGACACGTTCAAACCCATGGGCCCGTGGGTCACAACAACCAACGAGCTCGGCGCAGCCTCCGACCTTGCGATCAGACTGTGGGTGAACGACGAGTTGAAACAGTCGTCCACCACCAAGGAACTGATCTTCGACGTCCCATACCTAGTCAACTACCTCAGCCAGTCGATCACGCTGCAAACAGGCGCTGTCATAAGCACTGGGACCCCTTCGGGCGTCGGGTTCTCTCGCGAGCCACAGGAATACCTGCTGGCTGGGGACTCAGTAACTATCGAAATCGAAGGAATCGGGCGGATGACCAACCCCGTCATCGCCACTAACCCGCAATAGCCGCTGGGGTATACCTAGGAGAAAACGGACCTCAGGCGGGCAATCCCGCGTCAACGCGCCTCAAGAAAGGAATGACCTGGATTCTGGCCGTTGACGATCGCCGAGGTTGATGAAAGATGCAAGAGGACGATATTATCAAATGCGTCGAGACCAGCGTAGTGATGGTGGGCGAATGCTGAACAGTGACTTGTGAGCCGATCCACTGCGGCTCACCGGCCACTGGGAAAGAGGTAGGAAATGTCTACGATCGAGGTCAACGGTACTCATCTGTGGTTCGAGTTCATCGGCGACGGCGAGACCGTCGTCCAGATCGGCGGTGCGGTAAGCGCCCATGAGGGATATGCCACGATCACCCCCGAGTTGTCGAAGAGATATCGGGTCCTTGACTACGACCACCGCGGATATGGGCTGAGCGACCGACCCAACCAGCGATACACGATCGACATCTGGTGCGACGACCTCGCTGCGCTCATGGAGGAACTCGAGATCGAGCGCGCCCACATTCACGGAGGGTCGATGGGGAGTTTCATCGCGATCAACTTCGCGGCCAACTATCCCGAAAAAGTCGACAAGCTGCTCCTCGGAGCCGGTGCGATGGCGAAGTGTGACCGAATGGCGGCGCTTCATTTTCGAGTGTGGCAGCACATTGCCCAGGCATACGGCGTCGCATCACGCGAACTCGCCGAAGAGCTGCTGACGAAAGCGTTCTCCCGGGCCTATCTCGACGCCATGGAGGGGGGCGACGAGGCGCTCACCGCGATGCAGGAGGTCACGGCCCGCAACACATCACTGCCAGTGTTCCTCGATGCATGCCAGGTCATGATCGACACCGACGTCAGGGACCTTCTCGCCTCGGTCTCGGCAAAGACGCTGGTGATGGTGGGTTCCGAGGACGCTCTCACTCCTCTCGACACGGGCCCAGACGGTGCCGGTGCCCGCTATGTGGCAGAGCACCTGGCAGATGCCCACCTAGAGATCTTCGAAGGCAGCGGTCACGGCCACTACATCGAGCAGGCCGAAAAATCGATCGGTGTCATATCCGACTTCCTCGATTCCTGAAAGGACCGCCCCAAGGCCGCCGAATCATGCCCCGGCGGCTCGCAACTCGGCGCCCGCACGGTACCCCTCCTCAACAAGTCGGGCAGTGGATTCCAGGTGCACCTGCAATGCCCCGGCCGCGCCCTCGTTGTCTCCTTTATCAAGAGCACGAAAGATCCGCCGGTGTTCGGCATCAGCCCCGTCGTGCCGCAACGGTATCGAAAGCCGCTGATACCTCTCCGTGTGCTTCCACAGGATATCGATCAGATACGACAGCCAGGGCGAAGTGGTCTGCTCATAAAGCCCGAAATGAAACTGACGATGCAAAACCAGCATCTTGTCCTGATCATCGGCCTCGTAGGCAGCCTTCATGTCGGAAAGGGTCTCCCGCATGGCATCGGCGTCCTTCCTGGCCAACGGCCGGGCAGTCCGCAACGCAGCAGCCTCCAGCAGAATCCGCGTCGCGTACAGATCCCGCATATCCTCAAACGACAGGTCAGCGACCCGCGCCCCTTTGTTGGGCACCGTCACGACAAGACGCTCCGCCTCGAGTATCCGCAATGCCTCCCGCACCGGAATCAAGCTCACGCCGGCTTCACCGGCCAGCTGATGAAGACGCAGACGAGCACCGGGCTCGTACTCTCCAGTGAGGATCCGCTCTCGCGTTATGGCCACCGTACGGTCAACGAGGCTGGGACCGGGTTCGCCGCCCCGCTCCGTGGTCGATCCCTCGTTGTCGTTCGTGCTCATCCATCACTCCATCGGCAGGATCCATTGGCCGCCGGCAGCGCAGCGCATCATCGGGATGAGACGACGCATCACGCCGGCCGGGGCGTCGGGCTGGACATTCTACCCGATTCGGGTTCAGAGAATGCCCTTTGGTATGCCCAGTTTGTCGATCTCTGCCTGCGCCATCCGCGGATGCATATCTCCGCCGCGAACAGTAACGGCGCCGTGGCCTGGGAAAAAAGCCTCGAAGTCAAGCGCGGCGAGACGACTGATTGACTCGTGCGATGCCTGGAGGTCACAATCTGGTACCGCCTGCAGGAGGATACGCCCTGCCCAGAAAACGGCATCGCCGGCGAACAAAGCGTCGTGGCCGACTCCGGTGAGAAGGTAGGCGCCATGGCCGGCACAATGGCCGGGCGTGGCGATGAACCGGATCCTGGTGTCACCGACATCGAGCTCGTCCCCATCGGCCAGACGGTCATCAACCAGCGTCGGCGTCAATTTGGCCTCTGACGGGAACACTCCGGCGTCCCGCGCAGCAGCGAGGCCACTGGCCTTCTCATCAGCCGCCTCGATTACGTGCGCACTATCCGCGGAAATCGCGATCCGGGCACCGAGACGCTCCCCGGCCAGGTGCACTCCCCCTGCATGGTCGGCATGGTGGTGCGTTACAAAAACCGTGGAGATGTCGCGTGGATCGAAACCGGCAGCGGCGATGTTCGCCTCGAGTTCGGTAAAAGAATCGGAGAGGCCGAGACCGCAATCGATCAGAGCGATCTCCGATCCGCCATCCACGAGATACACATGCGAATCGGGCGCAGAGGTCAGCCCGAAGCCCGAAAACGGTCCTCCTCCCACGAGATGTACGTTGTCTGTGAGTTTCATTGCTCGTGTTCTCCCTCCGCAGATCGACGGCCAGGTTACCGGTCGCAGAGATCGCGTCGGACCTAAGCCTGGATCCACCGACTTAGGGAAGCGAGTCGCCCGGCGGACCCTGCCGCTAGTGAGGCTCAGGGTTGTCTCGGCTTTCA
>CALCCX010000487.1 GCA_937900165.1 uncultured Acidimicrobiia bacterium
GGCCGAGGTGAGGTGAGCTATTGTATGGGAAGGTGATTAGATGTGTGGTTGAGAAGTGACGTATATATGACAAGTAGACCTATGTATTAGTGAGTGGGTGACTTCAAGAAGAAGTAGAGAGTAGTTTTTTTGTTTTTTTTTTCAAGCAGAAGACGGCATACGAGATATATCAGTGTGACTGGAGTTCAGACGTGTGCTCTTCCGATCTGCTCGTCGTTCTGAAGCTTGGCCAGCAGGTTCAGAATCGCCGCCTGCACCGAAACGTCGAGGGCACTGGTGGGTTCGTCGCACACCACAATCCGGGGATCTCCGGCGAAAGCTCGGGCAATCGCGACCCGCTGTTTTAGGCCACCTGAGAGCTGGCGCGGCCGCATGTCGAGGTGACGGGGCGATAGACGCATCGCCTCCGCGAGATCCTCTACCCGCTGGTCGGCCTCCGCCCCATCGACGCCGGTGAGCTTGGTGACCGTGCGTCGCAGAATACGGCGCACAGTCCACATCCGGTTGAGGGCGGAATCCGGGTTCTGGAACACCATCTGCATGGCCCGCACCGCCTCGGCGCGACGGTCGGCGACGGTTGGCTTCATGGCTTTGCCGTCGAGGGTGATCTCGCCTCCCTCGTCGAGGGCATTAACCCCAATCAGGGTTTTGGCCAATGTGCTCTTACCCGAACCCGACTCGCCGACCAGGCCGAGAGTCTCACCCTCGGAGAAACCGAGGTCCACGCTCACGAGGGCCGGGATATCCTCGCCCCTTTGCTTAAAGGTAGTCGAGACGCCGGTGAGCTCGATGATCGTCTTGTCACCGACTCGACTCTCGATGGCGTGCTCCGGTGGTTTGGGCATATCGGCGATCCGGTCGCTGTGGTGACAGCGAGCCAGGTGCCCGCCTCCCAGGTCGACCATCGGAGGCGACTCGGTGCGACAGATGTCGTCGGCCAGCGAGCATCGGTCGACGTAGACGCAGGTGGGAAGTTCATCGCCGATCTGGGGAAGGTTGCCCGGAATGGTGAAAAGGGCACGATCGGTCTTGCGGAGGCCCTTGCGGGGGATGCTGTTGAGCAACCCGACGGTGTACGGGTGGTTGGGGTTGTCGAAGACCTCGACAGCGTTCCCTTCTTCGACCACTTTGCCCGCATACATGACGCCGACCCGGTCACACATGGTGCGGATCACACCGAGGTTGTGGGCAATGAGGAGTATCGCCGCGCCGATATCAGCCCGAAGCCCGCGGACGAGATCTAGCACTTCGGCCTCGACCGTGGCGTCGAGGCCGGTGGTTGGCTCATCGAGGACCAAAAGCTCCGGGTCGGAAGCCAGCGCCATGGCGATCACGACGCGCTGCAGCATTCCCCCCGAAAGCTGATAGGGGAATCGGTCGAGCACACTGCCGGGATCGCCGATGTGAACCTTCACAAGTGCTTCTCGCGCCTTGTCCTCGGCTGTGTTCTTGTCGTGGCCCAAGACGGTGAAACACTCGGTTACCTGCCGGCCGATGCGCAATGTCGGGTTCATCGCCGCCACCGGGTCCTGGTAGACCATCGAAGCATGTTGCGATCGCATACCACGAAGCTCACGTTCCGACATCGCGGTTACATCCTCGCCGGCAATGTGAACGGTACCTCCGGTGATGCGACCGTTCGATGGCAGGTAGCGCATGGCGGCATAGGCAGTTGTGCTCTTACCGCACCCCGACTCACCAACCAGGCCATACGCTTCGCCGGCACCGATGGTGAACGTGACGCCGCGGAGCACCTCTCGGGGTACGCCGCGAACGATGTAGGCGAGCTTGAGATCCTCGACAACGAGTGCGTCTCGAGCCGGGGGACCGGCGCCGGAGTCTTGTGATGGTTCTGCGACGATTGTCATGCCTTGTTCACCCTATCGATAGTGTCGGCGACCAGATTGACCGCGATGACGAGTGCAGCAATGGCGAGCGCCGGAAACACGGTGGGCCACCACTGGTTCGACTGAATAAGCACGAAAGTTTGGTTGATGTCGACACCCCAGTCAGGAGTGGTCACGTCGCCGGACGCGATGCCCAGAAAAGCGAGTGTTGCCACGGTGAAAATGGCGTAACCGAGCCGTACAGTCAGCTCCACCACAACCGTGCCGGTGATGTTGGGGTATATCTCCCGTGTCATGATGAAGAAACCGCCTTCACCTCTGAGTCGAGCTGACGTCACGTAGTCGAGTTCGGCCTCAGCGATCACCGCCGCGCGAATCGTTCTGGTGACCACTGGTGTGAACAACACCGCGATCACTGTGATGATCACAACGCGGGAGGTGCCCAGGGTGGTGGCCGCCAGCAGGGCGAGCAGGATAACGGGGATGGAAAGAAATCCTTCGATGATCCGACTGATGACATCATCGACTATCCCGCGATAGAAGCCTGTGACCAGGCCGAGCAATGTGCCCATTATGACGGCGAGGATCGCCGCGGACGGCGCGGTGAGGAGCACGCTCCTGGAACCCCAAATGACGCGGGAGTATACGTCTCGACCGATCTGATCAGTGCCAAACCAGGCTTCGCTGCTCGGCGGCAGGCGGGCACCCAGAATACTGCCGTCGGCGAGGCGCACCGGATCGAGCGGATCGTATCGAGCGATGACGTCGGCGAACAGGCCGCAAAAGATCCAAAAAGCGACAATAAGGGTGCCGATGACGAAGGCGGGGCTCCGATAGAGGAGCCGCAGCCGTTCCCTACGGGCCTGCCTGCGTTCGGCGGCCCGGTCGATTTCGGGTTCAACTGCTGCTGGCACGAGGTCGGTCTCCGGCCCGCCGCTTCCGTTGTCGTCGCTCATGTCAAGCCCTTCATCCCTTGATATCGAGTCGGGCCCGGGGGTTCATCCAGGCAATGGTGATGTCGGCGGCGAGGGTTGCGATCATGAAGATGATGGCAACCGTGATTATGCCCGCCTGAAGGATGGCCAGATCCTGCTTCTGAGCAGCACCCAGGATCAGATTTCCCAGACCCTTATAGTTGAAGAGGACCTCGAGGGCGACCAGGCCGCCGAAGAGATAGCCGATCTGGGTGCCGATCACGGCCACGGTCGGCTGGAGTGAGTTGCGCAGGATGTGCCCGCTCACGACCTTGCGATTACTGAGTCCTTTCATGTACGCCGTGCGGGTGTAGTCGGCCTCGATGGCTTCGATCGACCCCGCTCGGGCAACTCGGGCGATGTAGCCGAAATACACCAACAGGATCGCCAGCGCCGGGAGCATGAGGTAGTTGAGCTGTGTCAACAGACTGGACCCGTCTGGCGCGTCGGCAATGGCCGGGAACCACCCGAGTCGGATGCCGACGAAATACTGCAACATGATTCCCGAGACGAACTCAGGAATCGCCGCACTGGATACTCCTACCGTGACAATTGACCGGTCTATCAGCGTGTCTTTCTTACGCGCGGCATAGACCCCAGCGGCGATGCTGATGGGAATTGTCATTGCAAGAGCGAAGGCAACGAGCAGAGCCGAGCGACCTAACGCCGGAATTATCAAACCGCGTACGGGTGTGTCTAGCTCGTAGGAGACGCCGAAGTCGAATGTGGCTGTGTCAACCAGCAGTCTCCCAAACTGCGTGAACATGGGGTCGTCAGACCCGATCCGGTCCCGAATCAGCTGATACGTCTCTTCGGAGGCGAAGGGACCGGCGATGGTGCGGGCCGGATCGCTGGGGAACACGCCGGTGAGCAGGAACACGATGACGATCAGGATGAACAGTGTCACCAGCGACAGCGCCAGTCGTCTGAGAATGAATCGTCCCATTTATCCCAGCAACGTAGAGATGCTCTTCACCCTTCTTGTCAATCGCCACGGGGACCGGGCCGCCCGCATCCCCATGGCGCTGACTTGATCCGACCTAGCCGCTCAGAGAGGCTCCGTTCACAATGATGTGACCCAACGGGGTGAAGACTATCCCCTCGACACCTGCCCTTGTTGCCGACAGGTAGTCGAAGAAGTACGGGTAGATAGCCGGCACGTTGTCCCAGAGATGCTTTTGGATCGATCCGATGGCCGTCTTCTGACCCTGAACATCAATCGCGCTCTGATAGTCCTTCACCAGAGCGTCGAAGTCGGCATTGGCATATACCGACGAGTTCCACACACCGTTGGTCTCCAGTGCCGAAGTGAGATACACGTCCGGTGTCGGGCGATGACCGTAGTCGACGATCCCGAACTCACTGGAATTGAAGCACGGTGGCTCACCTTCAGCGCTCTCAGGACACCAGCTGTCTCCATAGAACGTGGCCTGGGGATGCTGATTGACTGCAAGGTCGAAGCCGGCGTCTGCTGCGTTGCGCTGGATGATCGCTGCCAGGTCCGGAATCTCCTGAAGGTCGCCGTGATTGATCGCGCTGGAGAGGCCGTCAGGGAATCCGGCCTCGGACAACAAGGCGCGGGCCCCGTCGATATCGCGGGTCCGCTGTGGCACCGCGTCGGGGTCGTAGAACGGCAGGCTCTTGACGATCGGATGGTCGTTTGCGATCCGGGCTTTCCCTCCATACAGCAGCGTCACCATCTCCTCACGGTCGATCGAGAGGGCCATCGCTTGGCGCACCCGAGGGTCAGCACCGCTGAACTGGCCCTGAGCAGTGTTGAACCACACCTGACGGTGGGTTGCCGCCTCGGTCTGGGTCACAACAAAATCGGGATTATCGAGGAGTCCCTCGCCGCCGATCACCGAGAACTGCTGGATGGCGTCGACTGCGCCGTCCTGAAGTGCAATGACCATGGTATCGGTAGATTCGAACTGCTGAAGCTCGACCGAATCGAGAAACACGTCGCCGCCCCACCAGTTCGGGTTGGGTGAGTATTTCACGGTCTGACTCTCGACATAGCTGTCGAGGATCCACGCCCCGGTCCCGGCCGGTCGGCCGTCCAAAGTGGTCCCGACCTCGTAATCGGCAGGTGTGATCAACGACTGGGCATTGAACGTCGACACCAGCACCGGGAAGTTCCCGTTGGGACTCACCAGGGTGATGACAGCCACCGCCGGATCCGACGCGTCGGTCGACCCTTCGGCGACCACACTGCCAAGACCGGCATTGTTGGCGGCGGCCATACGATCCATTGTCGCCGCCACATCGGCCGACGTGAAGTCCGAACCGTCCTGCCACTTGACACCCTGACGAAGCTGGAAGGTCCACACGTCGCCTACCTCGTTGGTTTCCCAACTTGTGGCCAGACCTGTATCACCAAGGGTCACCCCGTCATCGGAGACGGCAACCAGATACTCGAAACTCTGCGCCAGCACGCTATAGGTGCCTAGGTCCAACATGTTGACCGGATCGAGCGGGCTAGACGGAGTCTGGATGGCGATAACTATCGAACCGCCCGCGACCGGAGCCACCGTAGTCGCAGTCGCCGCCGCCGCCCCGGCCGCTGTTGTCGTGGTGACAGCAGCCTCGCCACTCGCCGCGATGACCACTGACATGAACGGTAAACCAAGCCCCAGGATGGCTCCCCGTCGCAGAAAATCGCGGCGGCTTATCTTCCCCCCGGCGTAATGCTCAATGAGATCCAACTCGACAGGATTCGCTGAGCGGCGAGCCCAATCAAAACTTTTCCAATCCATGCTGCCACTTCCTCTTGGTCCAGGGTGACGGAGAGTCGACATCGTCTTGCCCGCGCGAACGAGATCGATGGCAACAACTCCCCGGAGGAAAACGTAGTCTGTTCGCTAGAGCGAAGCAACTGAGTGTCGCGATCGAGTGGGATGATCGCGACAAGACCGCGATCTCTGGCGAGAAGACTGTCTCGGATCTCACCGTGGGGGATACCCTGGACCGCGATGTGGTACCAACCGCAGCGCGGTACACAACCGGGGAGAATGGCTGGCGAGCGGCCATGCCAAACCCGGAAAGGAATCGTGCCGAGCGCTTCCGGGCGTGGATCACAGAAGACCTCCTCCCAACCTGTAGTCCTGCCCCAAGCCCGGGCGCCCAGCCCTCGAGAAGCGCCCTGGGATGTTCGCGCAGGAATCCGCCCGCCTGGCCACTGCTCTGGAGCGTCGCCACCCCGAGGACGAGTGCTAGAGCTGGCGCGCCAACGGTCACTCGGTCGGATAGGTGCGCCGCCGAGCGCATTCGTGCCGATTCTGCACACGTGCGAGCCTTGGCGATATGACGCACGTTCCGGTGATCGCCTGCTACAGCGGGTGCCCGCTGATTGGCCTTCGCGAAGTAAAGGCCAACGCCGTGATGTGGGCGGCGGTGGCCGCCGTGAAGTGACCGGTGTGTCTCCGGCACCTGATGCAGTGGCAATTGATGACGTGTCGCAGCGGACCGTCGGCCCGGTAGGTCAAGGCGTTGCACAGGCAAGACCCGGTTTGGCTCACGTCGAGTGACGAGCCACATGAAGAACGGCCCCCCGGGGGAAACTAGTCGGGTGCGCTCACCGCTTTCCGGTCAAACTCCGGCCTAGACGGCACCTGTCATGCATGTCAAGCCGAGACTGAACACGGATTCCCTGGTCAGCACTGCGCTGACGACCACCTCCGCCGAGCGGACCAAGCCGCTGGTAGCCGCCTTGGGCGCGAAGGGGGTAGACGCCAAGTCCACCTGGCGCACGACGGAGAACAAGACGGCCAAGGCGATCATGGACACGATGGTCGAGCTGGAGATTGACCTCCTCGTCATCGGAAGCCACGGACAGGGAAGGTTCGAGGGACTGTTGGGCTCCACCGGGACCAAGCTGGTTCGCCACGCCCCGGCATCTGTGCTCGTGTTGCGGGAACCCAACAGCAAGGCCTGATCGGCACCAATGACCAGAGCCGACATCCCCAGAAGCAACGACGGGGTCATCGGACCGTGGATCAATTGCATGATCAAGACCTTCCTGACGTTGAAGCCGTCGTCGGCCGAGAAGTCTCCGAAGTCAACCTGCCCCCTTCCCCGGTTTCTTGGTTCGCCGGCCCAGCCGCAACAGGATCGTTGACCTGGCCGGGACGAGAACATACGGCTTGGGGGTCATGCCCTTGATGACCGGCCTGCGAACGATGCGGACGATCGCGTACAGGCCGATGGCCAGGTGAACGGTCGCCATCGTCCAGAAGAAGCCGGCAGGACCGAATGCGCTCATTGCCAAGGACGCGCTGAGGGGCCCAAATATGGCACCGACCCCTGTCACGAAGACCACTGCCACGCTCGCCGTCACCGCCCGGCCCGCGGGGAGCACATCAATGACATGGCTCAGTGAGAGCGAGTACATCGGGAACGTGAAGCCCCCGAAGAGAAACATGACAAACAGGATGGCAGGTCCATCCGGAGGCAACCCGGCGGCCATGGCGGCGGCCGCCGCCGCCAACAGCGTGACGAAGAGCATGGATCGGCGTCGCCCGAGAATATCTGACGCGAAGCCGACCGGCCACTGGAGCACCACCGATCCAATCGCGGCCGCACCCACGAAGAGGGCGGTCCGACCCGGCGGCAACCCCACCTGAGTCGCGTATACGCCCGCCATGCCGATCAGCGCTCCGTTGGCGATGCCGGTCCCCAGGGCACCAACTATTCCAAGCGGGGCCGCTTCCCAGATCTCGCGCGGTTTCAGCCGGGGCGGCGTCACGAAGGCCGGAGCCGAGGTCCCTGAAAGAGAAACCGGAACAACTGCCAGAGCGACCAGGGCACCTGCTATCAAGAAGAGGCTCTGGCCTGCGGGGTCTCCCGCGCCGATCAGCATCTGACCGAGGCCGAGTCCTCCCATCGCGACCACCATATAGACCCCCATGACTCGGCCGCGATTGGAGTTGGTGACGGCATCATTCAGCCAGCTCTCGGCGACGACGTAGAGCCCGGCCATGCTGAACCCGAACACCAGCCGCAAGAAAATCCACGGTGCGGGGGCGACCCACAAGGCATGGGCCAGAGACGAGGCGGCCACCAGCGACGACAGGCCGGCGAACACGCGTATATGCCCGACTCTGGCCATGATACGAGGAGCAACTTGGGAGCCGACCAGGAACCCGGCGAAATAGCTCGCCATGACGAAACCGGTCGTGGTGGTGTCGAATCCTTCGAGTTCGGAGCGCACGCCCAGCAAGACGCTTGTCAGACCGTTTCCCACCATCAGCAACAAGACGGCGACGAACAGGCCCCAAGAGGAGAGCAGGGTCCGCTGCTCCGTCGTCATATCAAGCAGGCTCGTAGGTTCGGGGAGTCTGAACTGACCGTGTGCCGGCGCGCGAGTCTATCCCTCGGGTGGGGGACGTTGCGCCGAATTCAGCTCCCCAATACGGTGGGGCGCCGCCACGGGCGCAGTGATGCCGCGGCCGGAATCCTCTCTCCGGCCACCTCCAGGTTGAATGTGCCTGCCTCCACCCAGTCCTTGGTGACACCGTCTGGCGAATTCACGTACCCCATTGCCAGCGGCCGATCAAAGACGTAGCTCCACATACCTGAGGAAGTACGGCCCACCAGCTCGTCGTCGCGATAGATCGGCTCGTCGTGATACAGCAGACGTTCCTCGTCTTCGAGCTTGAACTGGACGAGCCGCTTGGTACTGGGCGAAGCCCGGCGGGCCAACAACGCATCGCGACCAAGAAATCCTCCTGGCTTGTCCCACGCCAGGGTGAACGCCAGCCCCGCCTCCAGCGGAGTGTCCTCGTCAGTGATGTCGTGACCCCAGTGCCGGTAGCCAGACTCGAGCCGAAGAGTGTTCATCGAGTGATAACCGGCATGGCGCAATCCGAAATCGTCCCCGACGGCGGTGAGGGCGTCGTAAACCTCCGATGCGTCGTCCCACGAGGGGTATAGCTCCCAGCCGAGCTCACCCACATAGCTAATCCGCATGGCCAGGAACTCGATTCCGGCGATCTCCATCATCCGCGACGTGCCGAAGGGGAAATCCTCGTTGGCCAGGCTCATGTCAGTGAGGCGGGCCAGCAGGTCCCGTGAGCTCGGCCCCATCACCCCGAGCGCTGCAAAGTTCTCGGTCACGTCGGTGATCGCCACATCGCGGTCTCGGCTGTGGCGCCGCAGCCAGGCGGCATCCCGGGTCCTGGTGGCGGCGGCCGATACTACGAAGAACTCGGTCTCCGCGCGGCGGGTCACCGTGAGGTCGGCCTCGATGCCGCCTCGATCGTTGAGCCACTGGGTATAGACGACCTTGCCGCACGGAACGTCGACATTCGCCCCAGACATCCAGTTCAGAAGTGCGAGGGCGTCGGGGCCCTGCACGGTGAACTTGCAGAACGACGTCTGGTCGAACAGGCCGACTTGGCCCCGAACGGCCCGACATTCGACCCCAGAAGCCTCGAACCAGTTCTGCTTGCCGTAGGAGTACTCGTAGTGCCGCTGCTCGCCCGCCGATGCATACCAGTTGGGTCGTTCCCAGCCGGCGGTTTCGCCGAACACCGCGCCCGCCGTGTCGAGTCGATCGTGCAGCGGCGAAATCTTGATGCCGCGGGCACTCTCGTACTGGCGAAACGGCCAGTGCATCGCATACAACAGGCCGAGGCTCTCGGAGATCCTTCGCTCGAGAAACCCGGCGTCGGACTGGAACGAGAACGTGCGCCGAATGTCCACCGGCCACAGGTCCATTGGCGGGTGCCCGTCGATGATCCAATCCGCCAGCGCCCACCCGACTCCTCCGGCGCTCTGGATGCCCACAGAATTGAACCCGGCTGCGACGAAACACCCATCGAGCTCTGGCGACTCTCCGAGGTAGTAGACGCCATCAGGGGTGAAGGCCTCCGGACCGTTGAAGAAGAGCCGGATCCCGGCCTCCCCGATGGCCGGCATGCGGTGGATCGACTTCTCGAAGATTGGGCCGACGTGCTCCCAGTCCTCTGGCAGCGTGCCGAACGTGAAGTCGCGGGGAATGCCGCCGAGTTTCCACACCTTCCCCCTGGGCTCGAAGAACCCGGCCATGACCTTGCCGGCCTCTTCCTTGAAGTAGGTGTACCCGCTGGGATCGCGGACGGTGGGCGCCCCCTTGGGTACCCCGGCGATGGGCTCGGTGACCACGTAGAAATGCTCGCACGCCTGCAGGGGAACGCTGACTCCGGCTCCGGAGGCAAGTTGGCGTGTCCAAATCCCGGCCGCCAGCACCACGGTCTCGGCCTCCACGTAGCCGGCTTCGGTGTCTACGCCGATCACCCGCCCGTTGTCCGTGCGCAGCTTCTTGACGGCGGCACCTTCGACGATCCGGGCGCCGCGGTTCTTCGCCCCCCTGGCGAGAGCCATGGTGGTGTCGACCGGGCTCGTCTGTCCATCCCTGGGGATGTATACC
>CALCCX010000488.1 GCA_937900165.1 uncultured Acidimicrobiia bacterium
CGCCACAGCTGATCTTGGAGGCGGTGAGAGCGCACCGGATACCATCGCTGCAAGGCGATCTGTACCTGACGCTTGCCATGTTCTCGGTACCCGAGGCCGTTCCCTTCGAGTACCTGGCTCCCGCCGCCGGGGTGAAGCGTCCACAGTGGGATCACTCGGCGACGACCAGGCTCGTGGAACATTGGGACGAGCTCGACGGGGAGGACCGGGCCGAGTTGCTGAATGCGGTCGATGGTCTCGGCGAACTGTTGGCTCCTTACGATGTGCAGGAGATCGGCGCCACGACGGGAGATTCCTGCATCCCGGTGGCGGCGGTGGAGGTGCTGATCTGCGTCGGAGCGAGCATCTCGCAATCGCAGGCGTCCGGTCTGGAACTCGACGCGGCGGTGGGGGCGGTCCGTCCCTGGGTGCAGGAGGCGGTCCGGGACGCCTGGCCCAAGTTCAAGGCCTGATGCTCGGCGTGCCAGGTAGCCGGATCGATCAAGTCGAGGGCAGCTCTTTCCTCGATCTTGGCGAGACGGTCGTCAAGGCTCCAGGAGAATGGGCAATGCTCGGCCGGCAGTGTGTCGTGAAGCCGTCTGAGGCCCTTGCCGACCGCAGCGACTGCTGTAGCTGGATCGGCCTTCCAGCGCTCGGCGACCGCGTTCTCGCCCGGCAGGGCCCGGCTAGTGAACCACTCGCCCTCCTCAGCGGCGCCTCGATCGATGAGTACAGGGACAGGAGTGACGGGGGCTGCCCACTCGAGCCTGGAGATCTCTTGGCTGAGGTCGATGCCACTGGTCCTGGGGTTCCACTTCAGGAAGTGGTGGCCAGGTGGTTCGCCAACAGCGAATGTCATCCCACCCACCTGGTTGACCCAGACCGGTCGCAGCGGCTCGCCTGCTGCCACAGCCACCACCGCGGCCGGGACGGTCACATCAAAGTCGGGAGGCCCAGCAATCATCGTGCAGAAAGATACCCGTCACGAGGTTTTGGGCACGAGGTCGTTGCATGGGTCCTGGCCCCATCGGAGCAGAACCCATGCAACTCCACATCATCGACCGGCCGCTATCAGCCGCCGACCGTGGTAGGCGTCGGTTCTGCGGGAACCGTGGTTCCCGTGTCCCCGTTGTCATTGTCGTCGGTCGTAGTGCCGCAGGCTGCTGTGCCGGCTCCAAGTAGACCCACGAATACCAGTGTCAGGATTCGTTTCCGTACTGTCACGTCATTCGCCCTTCTGATGGCGATAAGCGGACCGCCACCTTCAGAAGGTATGTCGCATCGGGAGCGTCGAAAGTTTACTTCAACTGTTCATATCTACGGAAAATTTCTGAGAAAATGGGATCGATTCATAGAATCAAAATCTAGAACTTCACTCAGTGTCATTTCGACCACCTTCCGTCACAACCAGCCTCCTAGACTCGCTATTTGCGGATGTAATGAGTCCCCTATTTCCATCGCTAGACGACGGGCAGCAGCGAATCCCCCAGCCAACCGGCTACGGGCGTGGCAGGCCGATGGGGTTCGGGTAGGTGAGGATGCCGGCATCTGCGATGCGCGACGCGAGCGAGACGAGAGCTGCGCCGACCTTGTCTCTTTCCGCCTGGGTGATCGCCGCCCACGGTTCGATGGCCCGCTGATCGGTGATCTCCTCGACGTGACCACTCAGATAGATCGGAACCAGTCACACTGATATATCTCGT
>CALCCX010000489.1 GCA_937900165.1 uncultured Acidimicrobiia bacterium
GCTGGACCTCCAGGTTGGTCACCCCGACTTCGCCGGCATAGACGAAACTCTTCGTTTTCAGGCCGCGTTCAGGTTCATCGACGATCTACTGGGCGAGGACGACGCAGAGCAATGGATTGGCTCTGTGGACGTATTCGACACAGCGCTGCCATGGGGTACAAGGCTTTCGATGCTTCCAGACGACGTCACGAGACTCAAAGACGCAGCCACCCACGAGCAATGGGCCACGGTGGACGTGAACGATCCAGAGCTGGGCCGGTCGACCCTGGTCGTCAATCGGGCCCTCAAACGCCTATCCAACCTGACTTCCACACTCCATGTGCAAGTTTCCATCGAGCTGGAGGGAGATGGCACAACTTCCACTGCAGACGCCGTGGAGGTGCAGCTCGAAAAGGTGCTCGACGGGCGCGGCGTCATCTATGCCAGAGAGACATTCAGCACGTTCGTAGCGATTTCGGCCTATTGCGAGCCTCAGCAGCGAGAGGCAATAATGATGATCAAAGATGATCACTCGGCGATATACGACGTCGATTTCATCGAGGATCCGGGTTGGGACAACTTCGAGGAGCAGCGCTGAGATGAAAGAGACGCTGAAGCCGGGTTTGACGAGTTCGGAGATCCACGAGGTGACGGCCGAATTGTCCGCCAAACACCTTCCAGACATCGTCGTGCTCTCGACTCCATCGATGATCGAACTCTTGGAGATGACCTCCCATCGTCTGGTGGCTCTCCATTTGGATGACGACGAAACCACGGTCGGGACCCATGTCGAGATCAGCCATGTAGCCGCAGCACCAGGAGGAGACCACGTGACGGTCACGTCCACTTTGGTTGGAGTGACGAGGAATCGCCTCACCTTCGAACTGGCCGTGCACTCTGGAGAAAAGCTGATAGGGGAAGGTACGCATCAGCGAGCGGTGATAGACACCAACAGGTTCGCATGACCACCGCACGTTTGGTGGTTGCCGATTCGCTGATCGGTGGCGAATCTGGCACAAACGCTATCCACATCGAAGCTGGATCAATCGTTGCCATCGGTAACGCTGACGACATGAGGCGAGAAGGGCTCGTCGAGGACCGGTACGAGGGAGCCCATTTGGCCCCTGGCCTGCGCGACGCCCATTTCCACCCGGTCGGCTACACGGCTGCGCTCGAGCGCATGGTCGTGAAGGACGCGTCGGACTTCGATGCTCTGCAGGTGTTGGTGAGCCAGGCCGCATCTCAGATGGAGCCGGGAGGGACGTTGGTCGGCATCAGGATGGACGACGAGACCTTGCAAGAGCGCCGGCTGCCCACCAGGACGGATCTCGACGAGATGGTCGCAGACCGTCCTCTGATTCTCTACCGATACTGCGGCCACATCGCGTCGGTGAACACCGCGGCTCTCGAGCTCGCAGGCGTGGACGCCGACACTCCGGATCCTGCTGGAGGAAGCCTGGACCGCGACTCGTCAGGAATGCCGTCTGGGGTGCTCAGGGAGACGGCGATCGGCCTGGTCAGCGATGTGATCGGCGATCGGGCCGCAGGCCTCCACCCAGACGCGGTGGTGCGTGCCTCCCAACACATGTCTGCGATGGGTATCACAGCGGTTGGGGCGATGGTGACCCCTGGATCAGGGCTGTGGTGCGACACAGCCCCAGAACTGGATGTATTTCTCGCCGCCGCGCCAGAGCTGGCTGTGACCATGCACACCCTGGCTGCCACGACAGATCCAGATGAACTGGAGGCCGCCCACCACCGGTTGAACAAGGCCGGGCCGAATGTTCGCTTCTTGGGCGTAAAGATGTTCAGCGACGGCTCACTTGGGGGCCACACGGCCGCGATGAACGCTCCATTCAGCGACCGGCCGGGCGAGCTCGGTACCACTCGACTCGGCATGAGCGAGGCGTTGGCGGCTGGGCGTCGCTCTCTGGCACTCGGTGGCATGGTCGCAATCCACGCGATCGGAGACCGGGCCTGCGGCTTCGTGCTCGATGTTTTTGAGCGCCTGCTGGACGAGGGCGCAGAGCCGACCGATCTGCGAATCGAGCACGCATCGGTTCTGACCCCCGAAGACATTCTCCGTATCGCCCGGCTCGGCGTCGTCGCCTCGATTCAACCGGCGTTCCTGGCCTCAGAGGCAAGTTGGATCGAAAAACGGCTGGGTCCGGATCGACTTCCGCATACCTATCCTTTCCGATCGCTGCTCGATGCCGGAGCTCGTTTGGCGGGAGGCTCCGACTGTCCCGTCGAACCGCCCCACCCCCTCCACGGGGTCGCTTCGGCCCGCGATCGTGGCGGTCTTGTTTTGGAAGAGTCGTTGTCGGCGATCGAGGCCTTCGATCTGTTCACCTTCGGCGCCGCGGCTGCCCTTCGCCAGCCACAGCCGTTGGCAATCGGCTCGCCTGCAGACCTGGTCGTGCTCGATATCGACCCGATGGCCTCGACTCCATCCGAGGTCCGGAATGGCGAAATCCTCGAGACCTACCACGCAGGCGTCCCGACCAGCTTCAAACCCCCAGGCCCAGCCTGGAACGGCTGAACCCGGCTAAAGCTACAGCTACAGCTACAGCTACAGCTACAGACGATTGTGGCGCGACAGGTGGCGTGCAAGTCCATGTTTGCGACGGCTGTGCCCCAATATCTCCTCCCCCGTCCAGCGAGGAACGAGCTGGACACCTGGGGGAGGTGCCGTCGAGTCATTTTTCGACGGCGGAGGGGGCGGTTCTGACCATGAGTACCTGCCGGCCCCGACTGCGTCGGGCTTAGTCCAACCCACCCACTCACGTACCCATGGGAATCCATCGCCCCCCTCAACCTCGACGAAGTCGAGGCTCGCTTGCGCTCCTCGTCCCCCTTTGTGTCATTGTTGGGTGGGGTGGCCGGACCTCCCGTGGGGTGACTCTTCGTCCCCTTGTCCACCCGTGTGGGTGTGACCCTGTTTGGGCTTGTCTCCTGCGGGGGGTCCGGTTC
>CALCCX010000490.1 GCA_937900165.1 uncultured Acidimicrobiia bacterium
CCACTCTTTCCCTACCCGACGCTCTTCCGATCTGCTTCAGCCACGATTTCTCCACGAATGAGGGTGATCAGACGAACGACGAGATGCTATTACCACTAAGCCCGTAGTGCGAATGCAGAACCATTCGCCAGAGTGGGTCTGTGGTCAGGAACCTGCGGCGTCCTGGGAATCTTCCTCCACCACGGAAGGGACACTTGTGGGAGACAAATCATCTCCATTTGAGGGGTCGAGAGCATCTGTCTGGAAACGGCTGGCTGCATTCCACAACATCCATCCTACGGAGAGGCGCTCTGCCTCTTCGATCTGAGCCCTGACCTGCGATGAATCGTAGAAAAAATCCTGTAGCCACGGTCTTACGACGGCCGGACCGTCTGCTCTCTCCAAACCATCGGCCAGGGCTTCTGCAACGACTGGACCGGGATTGTCGTTCGGGACGTTGTAGCCAAACCATCCGGCCGAATAGTGGCTCGGGTAGATCATGGGTGAGACAACGTCCGTAACCTCGACCAGCTCGTCGAACTGTTGACCGATGCCCCCATCGTCCACAACAGAGGTAATAAATCCAAAAATGTCGGCTGCGACTGCGCATCCGAGCGGATGGAGTCTGTCTCTTGCTTCCATCAAAAAGCCAGAAATAGCAGCAATCCTTGTCTCCTGGGAAGACCCTCCGTCAAAGACGATGGCGTCCGAAAAGCCATCCGGATACCTCACGTAGTCGAATTGGATTTCGTCAAGACCTGCCGCGCACGCTTCGGCAGCCAGATCAAGTCCGTAGGCCCTCGCAGACGGGTCGGTTGGATCTAGAAAATATTGGCCGTTCTTCTGGTACGGAGAGTTGGTAGATGTGTCCGTGGCAGCCATCGAAGGTTTTGCTCTTGCTGCCAACGGATCTTGGAAAGTCACTATGCGTCCAATCGCATAGAGATTCCGTTGAGCCATCTGGGCGACTACCGATTCGAGATCATAGGTCGGTTGGACAGCGCCAATTTCTTCGGCGAGATCGACGGTACTCTCGTAATAGATCCGTCCACTCTCGTCCTTTAGATCGATTACCAACGCGTTGACCACGGTTTCGTCGGCGATCTGCAGAATTTCCTCCCAAGCGTCTGGGCTGCCCAATGTCACGCCACCAACGTGCAGCCCCCTGATAATCATGGGCTGCAACTCGATATCGGCGATCAGGTCATCGCCGGACCATTCGATCTCGGTCGCGAACCAGCCCGGTCGCTCAACTCGCAGAGCTCCTGGCACGGCTCGCTCGACGGAGAATCCTCCAGATCCATTCGTCATCACCGACTCATCGCCGAGGAGGACCATCGCGCCAGGCAGACCCTGCCCTTTTCCGTTGGTCACGGAACCCTTGAGCACCACCGGTCGGAGAGTGTAGGAAAGCGGCTCCTCGAGAAATTCGGCAACCTCGACCGCGCCTGGGAAGAATCCGGGGGCGCTGATGTTTACGGTGATCGGGCGCCCCTGCCAGACCAGTGCGCCCATGCCGGCCCCGTCTGCCTGCACTGTCTCATCCGCAATGGTCAACAATGCATTGGCCACAGGCTCTCCCGAACCATCGATCACTGCTATCGAAACTACTGGGAAGGCGTCCGCAGGGGGAATGGGTCCCTCCCCCACCCCTGCGACCGATTGGCTCAGGCACGAGGCGAAGAGCAAACCCATCGGAACCAGGACGAGACGCGACCACAAACCCTTGGGGAGCCGCATGACCCAAAGCGTACTGTCAATACGGCCGTCTGACATCTTGGTTGGGCACTCCTCCGCTCAATTTTCCAGATAATCCCATTGCGAGTCTCGGATCTTGGCACTACTTTGCGTCACGCAGCAAATGGAAGGGGCCAGTTGGGTGTGGCAACAACTCGTGAAGCATTACCGCTCGCCGACACCGTCGGCATGTATCTCGAGGAAGTGTCCGAACACACACTTCTAACCGCCGAAGACGAGGTCGACCTGGCCAGGGCCATGGAAATAGGCCTGAAGGCTCAGCGAAAGCTCGATACGGGCGGCGACGTCAGCCCGGCCGACCGGGCAAAGCTATTCAGGCTCATCCATGCTGGTGACGAAGCGAAGATGGCCTTCATCCGCTCCAACTTGCGGCTGGTCATCTCCATCGCCAAGCGGTACTCCGGTCGAGGCCTCGACCTGCTTGATTTGATCCAAGAAGGGAACCTCGGCCTCATCCGCGCAGTCGAGAAATTCGACTGGCGCAAAGGTTTCAAGTTCTCGACCTACGCGACATGGTGGATCCGCCAGGCAATCACCAGGGGCCTCGGCAACCAGGCGAGGACTATCCGCCTGCCGGTCCACATGGTCGACATCGTCCGAACAGTGAAGGAAACAGCTCAGGCAATCGTCGAAGAATTTCACCGACCTGCTACGGCTGAGGAGATCGCCGAAATCAGCGGGCTCGACCTCGATCGGGTCACCGCCGCTTTCGAAGCACCATCTGACACTGTCTCTCTGGACCGCCCTGTCGGCGAAGACGGGGACGCAGCCCTAAAGGATTTCGTCGAAGACGACCTCACGCCCGACCCCTTTACTCAGGCAGCCGAGGCGCTCAGGCGGGCCCATATCGAGAGGGCCCTTCAGATTCTGGACGATGACGAGTCGAGGGTCGTGAGGCTGAGGTATGGCCTCGATGGAGGGGACCCCCTGACCCTTTCAGATGTCGGCAAGGCGTTCGATTCCACCCGTGAAAGAATCCGCCAGATCGAGGGCCGAGCCCTGGCCAAGCTTCGCCATCCGAGCTGCGTTTTCGAGCTGGAAGATCTGCTCTAGCCCCTCACATAGGAACGACCTGGGGATCTGTCGGAGACCGGCGAGCCGAGTCAGCTACCTTTGGCGACGATGAATGCCGTCACCGCGCCGGACCCGGCTGCGTAGATCAGGCTGTAGCCATCAACGTCGAGCAACGGATCCACACCAAGCAGTCTCAGAACGACAGAGACGGACAGACCCATGATGACCGCAGCCAATGACGTGAGGACCAGGTCGGTCTTTGCTCCGCTCATTGCCCCGACCAGCAGCCCCGCCAGGGCGGCAGCCCCGCCGACGGCCAGAACACCGCCGGACACGCTTTCGAGAAATTCGAACATCTAACTCACTGCATCGGGCACGAACGAAGAGAGGTTTAGCAGTCTCGGTACCGGTCGCCGATCAGCCGACTGCTCCCGCCGCCGCCATATTGAGCTCGATGAGACGGTTCATCTCGACTGCGTACTCCATTGGCAATTCCTTCATGATCGGCTCGATGAATCCGGCCACGATCATCGACGTTGCTTCGTCTTCGGTGAGCCCGCGGCTCATCAAATAGAAGAGTTGCTGCTCTCCGACCTTGGAAACGGTTGCCTCGTGACCGATCTCGGCTGTCGATTCCTCGATTTCCATATAGGGATAGGTGTCAGAACGAGCGTCCTTGTCGAGGATGAGCGCGTCACAACGAACGAAACTCTTGGAGCGCTCGGCACCCGGCTCGACCCTAACGAGGCCTCGATAGGTGGCCCGGCCGTTGCCCCTGGTGATCGACTTCGACAGAATCGTCGATGTGGTGTCTGGGGCCGCGTGCACCATCTTGGCTCCGGTGTCCTGATGCTGGCCGTCGCCGGCGAACGCAATAGACAGGACTTCACCGTGCGCCCCAGGTTCCATCAACCAAACCGCCGGGTACTTCATCGTGAGCTTGCTACCGATGTTGCCGTCAACCCATTCCATGGTCGCATCTGCATAGGTGGCAGCCCGCTTGGTGACCAGGTTGTAGACATTGTTCGACCAGTTCTGGATTGTGGTGTATCTACAGCGTCCACCCTTCTTCACCACGATCTCCACTACGGCCGAGTGCAGGGAGTCGGTCGTGTAGACAGATCGGAAGAGCGTCGTGTAGGGAAAGAGTGTAGATCTCGGTGGTCGCCGTATCATTAAAAAAAAAAAAAACACACACAAGAACAAAAACAAAAAAAAAAACATATAATCACACAAAGATGTGGCAGC
>CALCCX010000491.1 GCA_937900165.1 uncultured Acidimicrobiia bacterium
TCTGTTGATTATTTTGTTTTTTTTTTAATGATACGGCGACCACCGAGATCTACACTCTTTCCCTACACGACGCTCTTCCGATCTTGCGCCCATCCGACAAGGAGCCCCAATGGCTCGAATCGACTCGTAGATGGGTGGGCAGGAACGAAGTGATGTCCTCGCCAACTTGAGCAGTCGGCAGGTTCGCACATGATGCCACGGGTTGTCGGTCGCGGGCGTGCGGGCTGACCGGCTGTGCACATGAGCCTCTAGCCTGGGGGTGTGGAGCCTGACCTTCAGCGGAAACTCGATGCGATTGCGGCCGGGTGGCCTCGCCAGGACGGGGTGAAACCGTTTGTTCTCGGGATGGCGGGCGGTTCGGGGTCTGGCAAGACCACGATCGCCACCTCGGTGGTCGATCAGATCGGGCCGGACCGGGTGGCATTCATTCCCCACGACGCCTACTACCGGCACCGGCCGGACCTCACGTATGAGCAGCGGGTGAAGGTCAACTACGACCATCCCGATTCCCTGGAGACCGACCTGATGGTGCAACACGTTTCGGGTCTACTCGATGGGGTGAGCGTCGAACGCCCCGTGTACGACTTCGCCAACCACCTTCGCGCCGAGGAGACGATCACCGTCGAGCCTCGGCCGGTGGTGATGCTGGAGGGCATCCTGGTTCTGGTCGAAAAGGACCTTCGCGACCTGATGGATCTCAAAATTTATGTGGACACCGACGCCGACCTGCGGTTGATGCGCCGCGTCGAGCGAGACGTGACGGAGCGGGGGAGAACCCTCGAGTCGGTGTTCGCCCAGTACGAAACCACGGTTCGGCCGATGCACCTCCAGTTCGTTGAACCATCCAAACGCTACGCCGACATCCTCATCCCGGAGGGCTACAACCTCGGAGCGGTCGGAACCGTGATCTCGATGATTCGTGACGTAGTGCGCCGCGCCTGACTCATTCCCCTGTCCAAATGCGGCCGTCCGGCCAGAAGGTGAAAAAGTTGTTGGGAAAGACCGTGAAGCCTGGCAGCAGGCCGAGGTCCTGGCCCACCAGCGGCCCGGCGAGGGCTGTGCCACGGACTGGATCGAACACAGTGCCGGTGGCGATGTCGACCAACTCCCCGTCTTGCACTGCCAGTTCGACGGTGGTGTCATCGAGGACTCGGGAGAACACCGCCCAGCGGTCCGGCTCGGTCGGATCGCTGACTGCCGCCACCTTGAGCCCATTGACCACGTCGTTCACCACTCCCGCCTCCTGTAGGGCAGGGACGAACCAGCCTGCCGCATCGGGGCCGAGCTCGAGGGCGATTGCCATGTCTTTGAGCTGGAATCGAGTGGCGCGGGCCGGAGTGTCCAGGGCGAGCGTCTCGGGATGGGCGTCTCGCCAAGAGGACCAGTCGCCAAGTGAAACCGGGAGGGGTTCGAGACGCTCGCCTTTGAGCGGCCCCGCTATGGCTTCGCCGAGCGGTTGGCTCCAGATGGATCCAGTGGAGTAGTCGAACCAGGTCATGGCTCGACCCCACAACGCTCCCTGATTACCAAGGACGAGGACCTCTCCGTTCAGTTCTCGGCGATGGACCATCGCCGTGGCGCAAATCGGTCACCAGGTGACGAGGACGGGGTCGCCTCCGATTTCGTCAATGACCATCTCTCTGCGGGTGAGGAAACTGACCGGGTACGCTCGCGCGTCGTCGTTGATCTCTACCCCGATCACAAGAAGCTCGTCAGGCCAGTCGGCGTCGGCTGCGGGGACGTACGTGGGGTCATAAATCGGCAGGATCTCGTCCCTTGCGATGACCTGGCGGTATCCGCTCGGTAGGTTCTCGCCTGCCGTGAATGGGTCGTAGACGGCATCTGGATCTGCCCTTCCGGCCTCAGCCGCCTCACTGGTGGTCGGCTGGGGGTTTGGAGGGTCGAGAGCGAAGAACACGAAGGCGATGAAGGCAACAGCTGTGAGAGCGACGGCGAGTACTCGTGACATCAAAGTTTTCAACTCGAACCAACGGCAGGGCGGTTCCCGTTTAGTCCATATACTGACATTCGTGATTGATCGACCGACCGTATCCGTGCTTGGGGTCGGTGCAATGGGAGGAGCCCTGGTCACCGGGCTCTTGGCGGCCGGCTGGACACCTGAGCAGGTGACTTTGGCCGAAGCCCGGCCGGAGCGCGCCGAGCAGCTTCGTTCCGAAACCGGGTGCGGATGTGTGGCCGATCCGGCCGAGGCGGTGGTAGGGACCGATGTGATCGTCGTGGCCGTAAAGCCGCAGGGCATTGGTGATGTTCTTTCCCAGATCGCCGGATCTGTGAAGCCGACGCAGCTCGTGATTTCGTTGGTCGCCGGAGTGCCAACATCGGTTTTCGAGGCGGCCTTGCCGGGGATCCCGATTGTGCGGACGATGCCCAATACGCCGGCTTTGGTCGGTGAGGGCGCGGCCGCGGTGGCGGCAGGTACCTTGGCGACCCAGGAACACATTGGCATCGCCGAGACGATTCTCGGGGCGGTGGGCGGTGTCGAACAAGTAGATGAGACACAGATCGACGCAGTGACCGGTGTTTCCGGGTCTGGGCCCGCATATGTGTTCCTGCTCGCGGAGGCGATGATTGAAGCCGGTGTCGCCGGGGGCTTGGAGAGGCCGGTTGCTGCGAACCTGGTGGCTCAGACTATTAGGGGATCGGGGGCGATGATGATTGAAACTGGCACCGATGCCGCTTTGTTGCGCCAACAGGTCACGTCGCCCGGCGGCACAACGGCGGCGGCCCTCGAACGATTCGAGGCGGGAGGTTTCGCAGAGTTGGTTGCCGAGGCCGTGCGAGCGGCCACCGAAAGATCAAGAGAACTGGGTGAAGAGGTGGGAGGCCGATGATGCGCAGAGTCCGGGTTGTGAGTGTGGCAGTTGCCGCATTGATGGTGGTCGGGACCGGAGCCATGGCCGCCACCGAGCCCACCGATACGGTTGCCCAGATCGACCTGCGTGGCTACTACGTCGACGCCGGTGTCGACGTCGACATCAATGAGCTGGAGCGTTTGGTGGCGTCGATTCCTGACGGTCCGGAGGCGGTCTATTTCGTTGCCTTGGACGAGGATCCGGCCGAGGGCACCGATCTTTTCGCGACACAGGTGCTCGACATGATCGTCGGCGACGGAACGATCGTGGTCGTCTCACCTGGCGAGATAGGGGCGCGAAGCACGACCTACAGCGATCAGCAGGTCAATGACGCAGTCGACGCCTCGCTCGCCACCTTTGATCGGTCTTACGCGGATGGCTTCTCCGCTTTTGCAGACGCCCTGGTCGGCCTTCCAGTGGCGGCATCACCTACTGGAGGAGGTGGTGGTGGCGGGTTCGTCCTACTCCTGATCATCCTCGGAATTGGGGCGCTCATCTTCTTCATGGTGCGACGTGGCAAGAAGAGGCAACAGGAGGCGTTCGGAGATCGCATTGACGAAGTCAAGGCGGAGGTTCGGGGGCAGCTCGGTGAGGTCGCAGACGATATTCTCGAACTCGAGGACGAGGTGCTGCTGTCTGATAATGACCAGGCCAAGGACCTGTACGCAGCGGGCTCGAAGGCTTACGCAGAGTTTTCGGAGAGGCTTGACGCTGCAAGGACACCCAAGGAGATGCACGATCTGGTGGACGGCCTCGACATGACCCAGTGGCAACTAGAGGCGGCTGAGGCACTGATCGATGGCAAGGCCCTTCCCCCCAAGCCGGAGGAGCACGGCGATCATCGACCGGAGCCAAGCGCTCAACCCCCGCGGCCTTCACATCGTCCTGGCCGATCTGACCTTTCTCCCGATCTTCAAATGCGTCGCGAGCGGGGACAGCGCATTCCTAGCCGGGGAGCGGAGCCGAGGCGCCGGTCTGGCGGATGGCTTGGCGGACTGGGCACTGCGGCCACGATCCTGACGGGTCTTCAGAAGGCTTCCGGGGGCAGGAGGAGCCAGGCTCGATCACGAGTCCGGGGCTCCAGTTCGACGCCGCGGGGAGGGGGTTCGGGGATCAACATGCCCAATCTTGGGGGTGGCCGGTCCACCAGACGGTCCAGCCGGACCTCTGCGAGTCCGCGCCGCTCTTCGTCAAGATCAGGATTGAAAACGATGCGCGGCAGAGCTCGTCGCAAGCGCTGATCTGCGTCGGCTGACCCGATTCTTTATGATGGAGGAAAGTCCGTAGATCGGAAGGAAAAACGCCGATGCTGAAGCGAGTTTGGGGCTATATCAAGGCCCTGTTCCGGTCCACTGCCGAAAAGGCCATGAAGCCGGAGATAGAGATCGAACAGGCCATCCAGGAGGCCAAGAAGCAGAATCAGGCCCTGCGGGAGCAGGCGGCCAAGGTCATCGCCCATCGGGCTCAACTCGAACGCAAGATCGAGAAGTCGGCCGACACTGTCGGTGAGACGCGAGAGATGGCCAAAAAGGCGCTATTGAAGGCGAACGACGCGACCAATGCGGGCAATGCCGACGGGACCGAGAAATGGACCAGGGCGGCCCAGTCGCTGGCACTCAAGCTTCAAGCGGCCGAGAACAACCTCACTGGCCTGAAGTCTCAGTACGAGATCGCGATGGGGCAGTCTGACGACGCCAAGACGGCGGTCGAACAGAACGCCATGCGCCTCCAGGAGCTCGCCGCCAAACGGATGGAGCTGCTGGGCCGACTGGAGCAGGCCAAGATGCAGGAAACCGTCAATACCGCCGTCGAGTCGATTGGCTCCACTCTCGACATAGCGGCCCCCAGCCTCGAGAGAGTCGAAGCAAAAATCGAAGAACGGGTCGCCAACGCTCAGGCCAAGGCCGAACTGCGAGAGGCCACCCCGGAAGGAGCCGAAGCCGAGCTACGAGAGGCCATCTCGCTGGCCGGCGCGGATTCCAAGTTGGAGGAGCTCAAGGCGGAGTTGGGGCTGAACTGAGTCGCTGACTCGTTTCAAGGGCCGCGCTGAGGCCCGATCAACCAACTCATGCGCTGGAGAAAGGGCGGGCCCATCGGGCCCGCCCTTTCGCGTCTCCGCCGGCCCGCCCGCCTATCCGATGTCCCTCTCAGCCGAAGCGGGCGAATTCGAGTAGGTCGTCGAGTGGTGCGGTGGCAAGCCCGATCACGTGATCGGCTGCTCCATAGTGGACGTAGACGGTCCCGTTCACGACTGGGTTCGAAGACGAGAACACGACGTTGGGTACATCACCGTGTAACTCCCACTCCTCCTCCGGCTCGAGAATCGGATCTTGGGGCCGGTTGAGAACGATCGCCGGATTCTCGAGGTCGAGGAGGCAAACCCCGATGCGGTAGATGTGCTGTTCGTCATAGCCGTGGTAAAGCGTCAGCCACCCGTGGTCTGTCGCGATCGGTGGACCGTTGCCTCCGATCCGTTTCGTGTCCCACCAGTTGTCGGGTCTGGGCGAAAGGATGGAGCGCATGTCCCCCTCCGGCCAGTGGACGAGGTCGTCGGACTCGGCCAGCCAGATCGAGGGCGGGCGGCGGTGGAAGGCGACGTAGCGGCCCCCGATTCGGCGTGGGAGGAGGAAGTGGTCTTTGTTGTCCTCGCCCCTAATGAGAGGCCCGATTCGCTCCCAGGTGATCAAGTTGTCGCTGCGGGCGAACATGGGTGTCGTGGAGTTCTCACGTTGCCCGTCGACTCCATAGGCCGTGTAGCCCATGTACAGGATGCCGTCGAGTTCGGTTACCCGCGGATCTTCGACTCCGAGCTCTTCGAGCATGCCATCTGGTTCCAATACCGGGCGGCGGAGACGGTTCCATTGGACACCGTCTGGGCTGACGGCATAGCCGATGCGACTGATCCGATCTGCGCCTTGGGCCCGGTACCACATGTGGAATATCCCAGCGCGGTGAATCACGGAAGGATTGAAGACGTTGCTCGCCTCCCAAGGCGACGATGGGTCCGGCAACAGGAAGATCGGAAGAGCGTCGGGTAGGGAAAGAGTGTAGAACCC
>CALCCX010000492.1 GCA_937900165.1 uncultured Acidimicrobiia bacterium
CATCCAACAGCGACATCGTTCCGACCACTGCGGCGACCAGGCCGGTCTCGATGGAGGATTCGTCCAGGTCGAACGACGCGGAATGAAGATCGACTCGGCGGTCTTCGAACCCCACTCCCAAACGGACAAGTGCCCCTACGTTCACGTCCAGAAATCGACTGAAGTCCTCTGCTCCGAGACTCGCATAGGAGTCAACCACCGATTTGGCACCAAGAGCGCTGTGGTACGAGGTTCGGAGCCGCTCGATGACGGCATCGTCATTGACCACGGGCGGAATGCCCCGCTGGTAGCGGACCGTGGTTTTGGCGCCGTGGGGTGCAGCAACTTCCTGGGTGAGCCGTTCGACCAACACCGGCAACTCGTCCCACACCTCCCGATCGAGGGTCCTACAGGTCCCCGACATGGTGACCGACGCCGGAATGACATTGTCCGCTTTTCCTCCGTGAACCTGCCCGAAGACCATCACAAGAGGTTTGCGGGCATCCACGGAGCGGCTCACTAGATTGGGCACTTCGTTGATCACTCTGGCGGCCGCCCCGATCAGGTCAACCGTTTCGTAGGGCCGCGCGGTATGTCCGCCAGGACCTTCGAGAAGGATCTCGAAACGATCTGACGAACTGGTGATGGGCCCGGCCTTGAGGCCTAGCGTGCCGCTGGGAATCGAGGGGTCGACATGAAAGGCCATGATGGCTGAGAGGTCCTCGGCCAATCCGTCACGGACCATGTCATGGGCGCCTCCCGGAAAAAGTTCCTCGGCCGGTTGGAACAGAAATCGGATTCGCCCGGTTTCGAGCCCGACTCGGTGACTGATCAGGGCCGCATATGTCCCGATGGCCGTGTGGGCGTCGTGGCCACAGGCATGCATTACCCCGGCGACCTCACTCCTGAACGGCACATCTGCCGTTTCGTTGATGGGCAGGGCATCCATGTCGGCCCTGAAGCCGACAGCTCCGCCTTCGTGTCCGACATCGACGGTCAGGCCGGTTTTGAGAGTGCGCTGCCTGGGGACCAGCCCTCCTGCCTCAAGCGTGTCGATAACCAGCGCGGTTGTCCTGAACTCCTGGTCACCGAGTTCTGGATGGCGGTGAATGGTGCGCCGCATCTCTATGGCTGCTGGAGCAAACTCGGCGGCGAGCGCCCGTATGTCGTCTATCGGAAGAGTTTGACCCATTGAATCGACAGGCTACATGTTCACGGCGCAGGCCCGCGCTGGTGATGCCCGGTACGTGAATAGGATCACCTGCATGGCAACAATCCGCATCGCAGGTGCGCAGATCAACCTGACCGTAGGCGATATCGAGGGGAACGAGAAGCGGATCGCGAAATCCATGGATTGGGCCGAGGAGCAGGAAGCCGACGTCCTTCTCGTTCCCGAGTTGGCGATCGCAGGGTATCCGCCTGAGGACCTGGTGCTGCGGGCCGATTTCGTTGACGCCAACCGCCAAGCCCTGAAGCATTTGGCCGAGCGGGCAGGCAACGTCGTGTCGGTCGTTGGGTTTGTCGATCGATCTTTTGCCAACAATCGAGGAGCGGCAGATGCCAAACGACGGCAGGTGGCGAATGCGGCTGCGCTGATCCACATGGGCGAGGTGCGCGGTGTATACCAAAAGGTCCTGTTGCCCAACTATGGGGTATTTGACGAGGACCGGTATTTCGTGCCGGGCGGTTCACCTGATGCCACCTGGGATATCGGTGGTGTGACCGTCGGAGTGTCGGTGTGTGAGGACATCTGGGTCGACGACGGGCCCCCGGCCAGACAGGCCCAGACTGGCGCGCAGATCCTTCTGAATATCAACGGGTCACCGTTCCACTATGGAAAGGGCCGCGAGCGAGTGGAACTCATCCGTCGCCAGGCCGTGGATAGCGGAGTCCCTGTTGTGTACCTCAACCTGGTAGGTGGTCAAGACGAGTTGGTGTTCGACGGTGGCAGCCTGATCATCGATGGCAATGGGGTGATCCAGTTCAGAGCACCCAGCTTCTCAGAGGCCATGTTCGTCATGGATGTGCCCGTCGCCTCCGCCAGCTCTGGTGGAATACCCTCGGCCGTGCGAACGACCCCGATCGAGGTGCCGGCCCAGGTTCTGGATCCGGATTCGACGGAGCCGCGCGAACCTCTATCCGAGGTGTACACGGCACTGGTGACCGGCCTAGGTGACTATGTACGCAAGAACGGTTTCGGCAAGGTTGTTGTCGGGCTGTCTGGTGGCATCGACTCAGCTCTCACCGCGGCGATCGCGGTCGACGCGTTGGGGCATGAAGCCGTACGTGGCGTCACGATGCCATCACGTTTCTCGTCATCCGGCTCGATTGAGGATTCTCGCGATCTGGCGAAACGCCTCGGGATCCGATTTGACGAGATTGCGATCGACGGCCTGTACACCTCGTATCTAGAGGCACTTGGTCCGGTTTTTGAAGGGACCGACTTCGGGGTGGCTGAGGAGAATATCCAGGCCAGGGTGCGAGGGGCCTTGCTGATGGCCATCTCCAACAAACACGGCGAAATGGTGGTCGCCACCGGGAACAAGTCCGAGATGGCGGTCGGTTACGCGACCCTCTACGGTGACATGGCGGGCGGATACGCCGTCCTCAAAGACGTCTTCAAGACCCTCGTCTACCAGCTCGCCGAGTGGCGTAACACCCAGGAAGAGGTCATTCCCCTCGAGATCATCCACAAGGCCCCGTCTGCCGAATTGCGGCCAGACCAGAAAGACTCCGACTCGTTGCCTCCTTACAGCGAGCTCGACCAAATCCTGGCGCTCTACATCGAAGAAGATCAACCGGTCGATGAGATCGTTTCTGCCGGATTCGAGGTCGCCCTCGTGAAAAAGGTCGTCAGGATGGTCGACCGCAACGAATACAAGCGGCGCCAAGCCGCCCCAGGCGTGAAAATCACGACCAAGGCGTTCGGGCGAGACCGTCGGCTCCCCATAACCAACGCCTGGAGACGCCCCTAAACCCAGCCACAGCCACGGAAGCCAAGTTGGTTCAATCCGCTCTCCGCTTTCCGCTTTCCGCTTTCCGCTTTCCGCTTTCCGCTTTCCGCTTTCCGCTTTCCGCCTTCCGCTTTCCGCTTTCCGCCTTCCGCTCTCCGTCGCGACCGGGTGCGTTCTGATCTGGCGCGGCAGTCCGGCTAGTTGGAACTTGTCCAGTAGGCCTGACAACCACAATTGGCTGTGGCTGTGGCTGTGGCTGTGGCTGTGGCTGTGGCTGTGGCTGTGGCTGTGGCTGTGGCTGTGGCTGTGGCTGGTAGCTTCTTCGGGTGACGGTATTGGTGAACGGGGAGGCGGGCGCAACGCTTTCCGTCTTGGATCCCATGGTCCTGCGAGGAGACGGATGTTTCGAGGCGGCCCGCGTCTAAGGGGGTGCTTGTTTCAGGATTGACGACCATCTGGATCGTTTGGCCCGATCGGCTGTCGCGCTCGAGATCGAACTTCCATCGTTGGATACGATCGCAGGGTGGTGCAGGGCGTTGGCTGAGGAGCTTGGTACGGGAGTCATACGGGTGCTTGCCTCTGCGGGTCCGTCAGGCGGCCAAGGCGAGCGTGGAACCGTGGTGGTGTTCAGCGAGCCTCTGCCTGAGATTCTCGAGGCCTACCGACTCCTGCCGGTCGTTGCTCCATGGCATCCGGCGGGCGAGCAATGGGCTCTGGCCGGGGTAAAGACACTCTCCTACGCCCCAAACATGGCAGCTTCGCGACAGGCAAGGGCGTCGTCCTTCGACGACGCCCTGCTGCTGTCCAAGACCGGGACGATGCTTGAAATGCCAACTTCGACGATTGTTTGGGTGATCGACGGCGTGTTGGAAACGCCGGCGTTGGATCTCGGAATCCTGGCTTCGATCACCAGAAAGGCCGTCCTGGAACTCTGCGAGCGCCAGGATATTCGTGTGTCGGAAGGTCGCTTCGCCACCGAGCGTCTGGCCAGTGCCGACGAGGTCATGATGCTCTCCAGCATCAAGGAGGTGCGCCCAGTTTTGGCTGTCGGGAAGCGTTTGTTCGAACCAGGCCCAATGACCGCCATGGTCGGCGACGCCTATTCTCGTCTTGTGGCCGAGGAGCTGAATTGCTGAGAGGGGAACTTGCCTTTGGTATCCGGACGTTGAATCATCGACCAGGAAATTGTTAGTTTGGGAGGATGTCAATGCGTCGAGCTGTAGCCGTCAATCTGTTGCTGGCGCTTGTCCTGATCGGGTCCGCGTGTTCGAGGGGCGAAGACGAGGCGAGTGTGACAACCGTGGTATCAGAGAGTGCCGCGACCACTGCTGTCCTGGTCGCGCCAACTGTCGTCTCTGACGAGCCGGCGGACTCCGGTGAGGACGAGGCGGCCGCGACTACTTCGACTACTCAGCTGGTCGGCGGCACACCCACCTATGAGGTCGTGGATCGGGTTGAGGCAGACGCGGGTGACGAGTTGGTAGTGGTCGTCGAGCCCGGTACCTACTCTGAAGTAGAACTTCAGAACCTGGTGTTCGATATTGTCGACCGGTTCAAACCTCTGACGGTGGTTGTGGTTGACGATCCCGCAGCAGCCGTCCTCGCGTTCGCCGAAGACCTGTCAGACGATGAAGCCGCGCTTTTGGCCAGCCGGACTTTTCTGACAATCACCGATGGCATCGAAGTCACATTCTCGGGGCCATATGCCGGAATCGCCGATTTGACGATCGGATCCTGAAGCCTTCCGCGAAGTTGCGAACGTGATTGACGGGGCTGTCGGCCGAGTTGCGATGCAGTTCGCACAACTCACAATGTTGCTGTCGAAGTTGTGAAGCAACCTCAGAGAGCCCACAGAGTTACCGTCGGCCGGTGAGCGTTCAAGTTTCGGGGTTTAGAACGCCGATACTTGTATTGATGAGTGGACAATCCCCCGACGTCCGTGTGCTTTTGGCCGATGCCGATCCGGTATCTCTCGCCGTTGCAGCCAATGTGCTGGAAACGGCGGGGGTGACCGTTGTCGGAAAGGCCTCCGACCCGGCCCAGGCCATCGAGCTCGCCAGAACCAACCACCCGACTGTTGTCGTGATCGACGTGGCCCTTGGCGGCATGGGTGCTCCGGTCACAGCCAAGCGGCTCAGAGAGCTTCCTGGTCAGCGGATCGAGGTTGTGGCCCTTGCCGGGTTCAATGAGGTCAACCAGCTAGGAGACATGGTCGCAAGCGGAACGGGCGCCTATGTGATCAAAGGTAAGCCTGCCGAGCTGATTGCCGCTGTTCGGGCTGTCTCGACGGGTTCGGGGCTTTTGTCGGCTGAGGCAAGTCGTCCTGTCCTCGACGAAATTCAGAACCTGTACGACCGTGAGCGGGCCCGCAACGGTGAGCTGGAGCAGATGGTCACTCAGCTTCAGGCTCTCTCGGTGACCGACTGGCTGACAGGTCTGAAGAATCACGGCTACTTTTTCGATCGACTTTCCGAGGAGCTCGAGCGCTCCCGCCGTTATGACCGTCCTCTGGCGGTGATCATGGCCGATTTGGACGACTTCAAACGCATCAACGACTCGTATGGCCATGCAGCCGGAGACGCAGTTCTTCGATCGATTGGAGAGGTTTTCCGCAAGCAGCTCCGTGAGGTCGACGTTGCATGTCGAGTAGGTGGCGAGGAATTCGGTGTGATCATGCCTGAGACCGACAGCGAAGGAGCCTTTCAGGCTGCGGAGCGTTTGCGCTTGGCCGCCCACGAGGCCGCGGTGCCAGGAGTGGGCTCGGTGAAGCTCAGCCTGGGCGTCGCGGTATTTCCCGATGATGCCGGGGCTAGGGACGAGCTGGTGGCCGAGGCGGATCAGGCCCTGTACCTGGCCAAACACCAGGGCAAGGACAAGGTCGTGCTGGCGGGTTCCAGGGCCGACGAGATCGGAAGAGCACACGTCTGAACTCCAGTCACACTGATATATCTCGTATGCCGTCTTCTGCTTGAAAAAAAAAAAAAAAAAACAAAAATCCT
>CALCCX010000493.1 GCA_937900165.1 uncultured Acidimicrobiia bacterium
GACGGCAGGTCACATGACCCGAGCATGTAGATGCCTACCTTGCGATCACTGTTGCCGTTGCTAAATACCGTCGCGGTACGGCTCGAGTGTTCCTTCCGGACGGCGAACGTGGCCCTGGCCCCCAACGACCGAGCAAACGACTCGACTTTGGACTCTCGACCGTCGATGTTGCGGGTGACGATCTTTCTGTATGAAGATCTGGCCTTGGTCTCGACCCACGTTCCCTTGCCAAACAGTCGACGGAACAGGTTCATGATTCGCCTGATGAGCAAACCCATTAGATGTCCTCCTCATCACCGATTTCGGGAACCAGATCGGTGGATACCCTGAATCCTGACAAAGCATCGAGAGCGCTCATGTCTAGTTCGCCGGTGGCTTGCCCGACCAACATCACCGCGAGCGGGTCGCCGACCGCCGCGTCTTTGCCCTCCACTATCAAGACCTCGCTCAAAACCCCAGGCTCACGGGCCGTAACCCGCCAACCGATCGATAGTGGGGCGTGCCTGACTGTCGTCTTCAATCTGGTTTTGGCCAGTTTCGTCAGCAGTTTGGCGTTGCGAGGAATTTCCAGAACCTTGATCGACTCGACGACCACATCACACACTCTGTCACCCGCCGCGATAGACCCACCTGGAGCGACGTGCCACTTGAAGACGCGCCCCCGCTCCGACTGGCGGTCGATGTATGGCATGTCCAACCGCATGTACATCAGCGACCCTCCCCTCTTCCGACCTGGGACACCAACGGTCGGCTCTCGAAGAATCCGATGTCATTGAGGACATAGACAATCTCGTCACAGATCCCTGTGATTATCGACGCGCTGTAATTCAGAGGCGCCGACACCTGTCCGCCCTGGCCAAGGTTGGCGACGACTCTGTCGACATCTACCAGAGAAACCCCCATGGTCATGGAAAGTCGTATCTGAGCGGCATTGACGCGGTGGGCACGCAATCGATGGTCATCATCGATCCCTGCATATGTGCCCACCCTCCCTTCGCCGAGAGTCGAAGGACCCAACAGGAGAAGATGCGCACCAGAGATGGCCTTGATCTTGGAAATCACTTGTCGTGTGACATCGAAGTACTGCTCAGCTGAGAGCAACGGCGCTTCGTCGAAATTCTGCTCGAGCGCCTGGAGCGACTCAGCCGACCAGGATTCAGAGGTGTCATCTGGCGGGCGAACGATCACCCCTTCCGTTCCACCAATCCAATGGGTAGCAGACAGATCAGAGCCTGCCGAGAGGATCACGACATCGACGTCTGGGTCCCCGAGAGGGGTGGTGAACTGGTCGGCAACGAAGTCGGCGCTGAGTCCGAGATCGATCACTGCCTGTGGAACCGGGTCACCGGCCAGCCTCCGGAGCAGTTGGTCGGTCCGGCCGCTGGAGCCGATCGAAGTCTCAATACGCGTTTGCGAGCCGATCCTGTCAACGGCCGCCGTCAATGCGTCGCCTGACAGAACGTCCAGTAAATCGCTCTCGGCCTGGCCGGCTACTGTTATTGTCGGCTTCCCACCTGTGCGTGGCTCTGCGGTCATGAGCCGCCCACCTCCCTGGTTCTTCTTCTCGCGGATCTCGCCGACACGCCCATTTGGAATGCGGCTTCCCCACGCGGTGGACCCTGCACCACCGTTCACTTGCAAGTGTATGTCGCGCTGTGCGCAAAGAGAAGGTCAATAATCCGACGTTCTAGGCACCGGCCGCAGGCCGGACGACACCGGTGGATCGCGAGCCGACACCCTGTCACAGAAACCGTCACAAGACTAACAACGAGCGACGAATCAGGACCACCTTTGTGCACGATTGAGGATAGAATCTTCGTATTGAGGGAGCCACCGGGGGCGTCGTTGCAAATCGATTTCATAATCATTGGCTCTATGAAGGCTGCCACTACCACGCTCCACAAATGGCTTGGAGCGCAACCGGAGATCCATATGGCTTCGGTCAAGGAGCCCTCGTTCTTCTCCTACGCGCAAAACTGGTCACAGGGGTACGGGTGGTACGAGCAGATGTTCGCAGGAGCGGCACCCGGCCAATTGTTGGGCGAGGCCTCTACCTCCTACACCTTTCCGGATTTCGGGGACCTTGCCGCGACCAGGATCGCCGAGAATCATCCCGACGTCCGGCTGATCTTTCTGGTGCGCCATCCACTGGATCGTCTCCGGTCCCACTACCGGCACGAAGTGCAGCGCGGCCGGGAAAAACGTCCCCTGTCCGAAGCGGTGTCGGATTCCGACAACGAGTATGTGCGGAGAAGCTGCTACTACTCGACGCTGAGCCCTTACATCAGTCGGTTCACCGAGGACCAGATCAAGGTCGTGACCACCGAGACACTGATCGACCCGGATTCGACCGGCTGGCAGAGCATTCTCTCCTACCTCGACCTACCGGACAGGGCCTAGATCGGAAGAGCGTCGTGG
>CALCCX010000494.1 GCA_937900165.1 uncultured Acidimicrobiia bacterium
TCAGTGTATATTTTTTTTTTTTAATAGTACGGCGACCACCGAGATCTACACTCTTTCCCTGCACGACGCTCTTCCGATCTATGGATTCTGCGAGAGTGATCGTGTTGGGAATCGCGGATCGGTTGAGGTCTTTGCCCCGCAGCGCGTAGCAGGCAATCGCGGCGACCCCACCGAACTCCGACGTGATCGCCCTGGCTACCCTCTCCATGTCATGAGGGTCCTCCGAGCACATCACTGCCGTCATCCCATCCTCGGTCGCCAGCGCCAGCGGTGAGAGCGAGATCCCTCCGAGATGGAACGTCGTCATGTGAATCTGCGGTACCGCACGCCCGATCGGGTCGGCGTCGACAACAGGTATTCCCAGTTGGATGGCAGCCTGGAATGGGGTGAGGCTGTTTCCGGCGCCCATCTCGAAAGGGACGACAAAATCAGCGTGGAATCCCAAAGCTCCGGCAAGGGCGTCGAGTGCCCATCTCGGCGACTTCGTCCTCGGATGGTCCTTGGAAGCGGCTGGAGAACCCATGCCGGCGATCGCTGCTCCCCAGGCTTCGTCTTCCACCTCGTCAACTGATAGCAAATCAACACTTGGGCCAGAGCTCAAGATTCGATCGATGATGACTCGCCCCTCCTGAACCGAACCACCGCCTCCGGAGCCGAGGACCCCTCCTCCAAGACAAATATCGACCATCTCGGCTTCGCCGAGCGGTCTCATGGGTGCTGCTCCAAACACGTCGGAAGATCATTGACTGGTGCAATGCACCCGCAGGGGAGCTGGAGTGCACATACGACCCTCTCGCCCCTGCTGCTCGCCAAATCTTCGGGGACTGGCACGCCCAGAACCTGTTTAGGGGAACAGTAGGTCATGACCAGTTCTTCGCCGCTTTGGCCAACCGAGCAATTCCTTCGGCAATGGTGCTGTCCTCGGCGGCCAGCGAGATTCGGACCATCCCAGTGGACCGGCTGCCGAAAGCGTCTCCAGGAGCAACTGCCACGTGGTACTCCTCCACCAGACGCCTACAGAACTCGTAGGAGTCCATGCCACAAGAGGCGATGTTCGCCATGATGTAAAAGGCACCCTTTGGTTCGGTGACGAGCAGCCCTTCGGAGTCAAGAAGGCGCACGGCCAGATCACGTCGCTGGCGATATGCCGTCTGTCTCTCGTTCACCAGCCCCTGAGGGCCGCTCAGGGCCGCCTCTGCGGCCTTCTGAGAGACGCTCGAAGCGCAAGCCGTCACGATCTCTTGGGTCTTTGCCAGAGCAGCCGCCAGCTCAGATGAAGCTGCCAGATACCCGAGTCGCCAACCAGTCATTGCGTATGTCTTTGACATACTGAAGATGCTCACAACACGTTCCGCGTCGTCGAAGCGCGCAGGGCTGACGTGTTCCCCGTCGAAGAGAATCTCTTCGTAGCATTCGTCGGAGAGGACGTACATGTCGTTACTTGCTGCGATTCTGACCATCTGGTTCAACGTCTCGGCACCGAACACCGCGCCGGTCGGGTTGGATGGAGTGTTGATGACCAGGATTCGGGACCGTGGCGTTGTGCGACACAGGCGATCGAGGGCCTCGAGGTCCGGCAGAAAGTCATTCCCTGCCACCAGCGAATAGCCGACAGACCTGGCACCCATGGCAGTGGCGGCCATGGCGAAATTAGGCCAACCAGGGTCAGGCACCAACACCGCGTCACCCGGATCCAGCAGAGCGAGGTAGGTGAGCAGAATCGCGTTGGTCGCTCCGCTCGTGACCACAATTTGCTCTGGGGTGACCAGCAATCCGTTCCGTTGTTCGAGTTTCTGACGGATTGCCGAACGTAGTTCCGGAGTCCCGCGGTTCGGGGTGTATTTCGTATGGCCAGAGTCGGCTGCCAAGGCCGCCGCCCGGATCACGTGGGGAGTTGTGTCGAAATTGGGCTCTCCGACTTCGAGATGGAGGGTCCCTGGTGTGGACCACGCGAGATCCATGATCTCGCGGATGCCGGACCTAGGCATCGAGGACACACCATCACCAAGCTGTTTCATCGGTTTACTTCTGGACCAGTGCGATTCCTGATGGCATCCACGTCACCA
>CALCCX010000495.1 GCA_937900165.1 uncultured Acidimicrobiia bacterium
GTGTGGTCGTCATCGCTCGGAGGTCATGGTGCCGGTCAGACACGCAGACACGTCTCCTTTGCTTCTTTTTTTTTTTTTTTAATGATACGGCGACCACCGAGATCTACACTCTTTCCCTACACGACGCTCTTCCGATCTCGTCAGCTCGCGCGTATCGCTGTAGAGCTCCGCCGGCACCACGCGATCGGATTCGTAGTCCTCGGCGCGCAGCCCCATCGCGTCGGCGCGCAAGCGCAGGTTGATGTCCTTGCTGATGATCACCACCGGGCGGTCGGGGTTGTCGTTCTGGATTTTATTGGCGGCGCGGAGGATGTTGAGGTCGGCGTCGCCGCCGTGCTTGCTGAGTACCTCGTCCCAGTAGACGCGGAGTACGATGTCGTCGTCCAGCGCGATGCCCTTCGACAGCCCCGTGCCGTTGCGCATGGCGTCAAGCCGGCGGGAGACCTCGCGGGCGTTGTGGCCGCGTTCCGTGCGTTCGTGCTTGAAGCGGTCGATCTCCTCGATGACATCGACCCCGGTGCGCGCCGCATGCCCGAGGTCCAGACACAACCCCATGCGCGGGTCCATGTTCTTGACTCGCTTGATCACACTGGCGCCGTTCGGGTAGTGATCGTCCTCGGGACCGTGGTTGTGAATCGCGATCTTCAGATCAAATTTCTTGGCGTATTTCTCGATAAGGCCAAGATTGTTATGCGTCGGGGCGCACACGACAGTCGGGATGCCTGCATTCTTGGCGTACTCGAGGTGGTAACGGACGAAATCTTCATCGTCCTTGCCGAGCCCGATATTGCCGCCGGAAACGATCGTCAATCCAGCTTTCCCGAACTCCTTGCGGGCCGCCGTCAGATCCTCTTTCGATAGGTAGTACGGCATATGGTACGACTTGACGTTGACGTACTTGATGCCGAGATCCTTGACAATCGAGATCGCCTGCGAACGGCTGAACTTACGCAGCGAATACGTCGCCACCGCCAAGCGAACGTCGCCCCAATGATGCTCCGCCGTGGTGGCCGCCGGAAGCGCCGGGGCCGCGGCCAGGGCGCCGGCGCCCGCGATGAAATTGCGTCGTGTACTTGTCATGATATGCAGATTCCTTCCGACTCAAGAATAGCTTACTGAGTAAGAATCATTTCCACATAAGTACAGAGGCCACCGGCTGGGCCGGATTCTTCAGATGGGAAAGCTTTGCGTCGTCAGATTCAGTGGCGGGTCGGACCGCTCGTTGACTCTCGCGGCTCGGTTGGAAGATGGTTGCGAGTGGCGGAGGATCTCGGCCGGCGAATTGAGGTTTCGGGTTAGGGCATCCGCGCAACCACCGGGCGTAGTACGGGGGACACGGGCGGGTTGACGAAGGTCATCTCGATGCCGCCGAAGACGCCGGGACCGTCGCCTCCCGCAATGGGAATCACCCGCGACCGCTTAGCGCCCACGGCGATGATCGTCGCCGCATGACTCTTGCGGATGTCGGCCAACGAAATATCTCGGCCTACCTGGGTGTTGCAAACGAACTCGACGCCGAGCGCGCGGATGAGTTCGACTTCCGCTTCGATCAGATTACGCGGGAGGCGATATTCGGGAATGCCGACGGCCAGCATTCCAGCGGGAACCGGCTCCATCTCCAGCACCACCGGGCGATAGCCGAACAGAGCCAGGTCATGGGCGGCTGCGAGCCCGGCTGGGCCGGCGCCGACGACCGCCACAGACATGCCATTGGGGGATCCGGCCCGGGGCAGGTATGGAAACTCGTCCTGGGTCTCAGCCCAGTCCATGACAAAACGCTTCAAGTCGTTGATCGCCACCGGCTCATCAACATCGGCCCTGACACATACCGCCTCACACGGGCGATGACAGACCCGGCACACCGAATCCGGAAGCGGCAGGCCGCTCATGACGAGTTCGAGGGCATCCCCATAGCGGCCGGCGGCAATGTGGGCCGTGTAGCCCTGAATACACAGGTACAGCGGGCATGCGGAGGCACAGGAGGCGACCGATGCCCGGTCAACTCCGGTCCCGACTTCGAGCGAACGCGCCCTGACCATGGCACGTTCGAAGCCCTCGACGACACCCTGTTCACAGCGCTGACCGCAACTCGATCGGCCGCAGTGCTGACAGCGGGCATGGTCGATTGCATATGTGCTGATCTCCGTGGAGGTGACCCGGTCGGCGTGCTCCACAGCCCGGCTGAAGAAGATAGGGCATGCCCGCTCGGTGATGACGACGCTGAGCTCATCTCGCTGTTTTGCCCTTTCGAAGGCGGCCACAGTCGAATTGAGATCGTTGGGGTCGACCGTCTCGACATGTCGCGCACCGAGGGCTCTCACGACCTCTTCGATGTTGATGGATCGACCCACGTCGTCTGACTTGATCTCGATCCCGGGACTCTCCTGGAACCCCGTCATCGCAGTCACCTGATTGTCCATGATGACGGCAACCATGTTCACGTCTTCCTTGATGGCGTTCAGCAGCGCGGGCATACCGGAGTGGAAGAATGTCGAGTCGCCCAGGAAACCGAGGGTGCGCTCACCGGTTGTGCGTGCGACGCCCGCGGCGAGCGTGAACCCCGCCCCCATCGACAACAAGGCGTCACCGGCTTTCAAAGGGGGCGCGACACCAAGCGTGTAGCAGCCGATGTCGTTGAAGTAGAGCGCCTCGTCCCCGAATACGGATCTTGCGGCAAAGAACGCTGAGCGATGAGGACAAGCTGCGCACAATGTCGGCGCCCGCTGGGGAAGGATTTGTAACTCTGGCGGGGGCGGGACCGGAGACCCGATTCCGAAGACACTGTGGAGCATCGCTCGGAGAAGTTCGGGCCGATACTCCCCCTCGAAGGGGAGGTGGTCGGTGCGTTTGCCCAGGATCTCGGTGGGAAGTCCGTGGAGAGTGCACAACGCTCGTAGCTGGTCCTCAAGATACGGCGACAGCTCTTCCACCACGACAACCGTGTCGAGCTGGCGCAACTGCTCAACAAGCCAGTCCTCGGGCAGCGGATAGACCACACCGAGCGAGAGCAGCGCAATCTGGCCCCCAGCCAACTCCTCACGCAGCAGATCGGAGCAGATGGTGGTGGGGGCACCCGATGCCAGGACGGCGACACGCCCTGCGCCCTGATGA
>CALCCX010000496.1 GCA_937900165.1 uncultured Acidimicrobiia bacterium
TGTGATCTGACACGGGGCGGTGGGCTGTAGTGTGTTTTTTTTTTTAATGATACGGCGACCACCGAGACCTACACCCTTTCCCTACCCGACGCTCTTCCGATCTCAACCCCTCTTGGCGCATCTCGAAGAGGCCTGCAACGTGGGTTGGTCCGAAACGATTCTTCATGCTCCGCAGGGTTCTCAGTCCGTGGTCAGGATCACCCTCGAGCGACAGAACCACATCCACCATGTGTTCGAGCAGCTTCGGCCCTGCGATACCTCCCTCTTTGGTGACATGCCCGACGAGGATGACTGCCACTCCGGTGGTCTTGGCAAACCGAATTGCCCGTGCCGCAGACTCGCGCACCTGCGCCACACCACCAGGTGAGCCACCAACTTCGCCGGATGCGACCGTTTGGATTGAATCGACGACAAGCAAATCTGGACGCGAACGATCAGCGGCAGCGATGATGGCGTCGATGTCGTCGACAGCGAGAACGTCAATTCCATCACCAGCTATCCCCAAACGAGCAGAACGCAAGGCGATCTGCTCTGCCGACTCTTCCGCGGTTGCCAATAGGACGGTGCCGCCGGTACCGGCCAGCGCACCTGCGGCCTGAAGCAGGAGGGTAGATTTTCCAACGCCTGGTTCGCCACCAACCAGGATGGCCGCACCATGGACCAACCCACCGCCAAGAACCCTGTCGAATTCTTCGATGGCCATCTTTCTTCGAGCAACCGACGACTGACCGACCTTGGCCAGAGGCATGGGACTGGGTGCTGACCCGCGAAGCTTGGCGGGCCGATCAGGCTCTTCCTGGAGGGCCACCTGTACACCACATTGGGGACAAAAGCCCATCCACCTTCCCGAGCGGTGGTTGCAAGACTCACATCTAAAAGACACGCCACGATCATATCGGCGCCGTCGGACAGAAAAGCCACAGCCACAGCCGATTGTGCTCGCGCGGATAGCGGATAGCGGATAGCGGATAGCGGGTCCTACGGTTTGCGCAGGTACCGCCTGATGAGAGCCACCAAGACCACCAGCAGAAACACGCCGAGGAACCCGGCTCCGATGGCGGAGGCGGTTGTCCAGGTTTCGGTAACTCGGTTTGCCATCGCGTGAAACGCCAAAGTGTCGGGGACATGGCACAATACCGATGCTTTACGAATTAGGAGTGGCTTGGCCAACGGACGTGATGGCGGGGACGATTGGAACGATCCCCTCGCGGACATCGATTTTGAAGAATTTGAGTTGAGCGAGCACGGCTCGCACAGTGACCAGGAGAGCGAACCAGGCGTGTACACCCCCCAGCCGCCGGCTCTGATCACCTGCCCTTCATGTGGCGCCGCTCAACCTGCCACCAACCTGCATTGCGAACAATGTGGGGCACGGCTCAGCAAGGCGGAACTACCGGTGGCCCCTCGTCCGCTGGCCAACGTGACGGCAGGAACGAGGGCGTTGACAGTGATCTTGGCCGTGCTGGCCGGGGTGGTCGTTCTTGCTTTAGGTTTCCAGATCTTTGGATCATCCGACGGCGCCGCGGCGGATGATCCCACCGAGGCAGCCGGCGATGGTGGGGAGGGCGACCCCACGGCGGACGCCACCACTATCACAACACTGACACCGCTTCAGCCGATCAGGCCAATCAGTATCGAGTGCACGACACAATTCAACGACACCAACCTGGCTTGCGACAACCTGATCGACGACGACGACGACACGCTCTGGCAGGACAACGCCTTGGAGGGTGTTGGCGCGATCTTCACAATCACATTTTCTCAACCGGTGGCATTGGAACAAGTCACATTCACAAATCTGGTGGATGATGAGAGGTTCACCAGGAATTGGCGCATCAACGGCGTGCAGATCATCGCCAACGATCTGAGTGGCTTGCCAATGGTCGGGTCGCTTCCGAACGAAAACACCCGAGATCATGTCGTCGAGACCCGGACTCTGGGGACCACCGAACTGATAATCAATGTGGTGAGTACCTACCCATCGGAGGCACTGGATGACAAGGCGTTCGACGAACTGGCTCTGGCGGAGATCAGATTCTGGGGTCGTCTGGTCGAAACGGTGCCGCCTACGTCCACGACCACCACCGGGTAGACGGCGCCAAAGCCAGGCTCAAGGACGATCATGACGGGCGAGTCGTTCAAACCCAACGATGCCGCTTTCGTCGTAGACCCCTACCCTGCTCTGGCCGAGCTACGGGAGTCCGCTCCCCTGGTGTGGTCCGAGGACTTCGATTTTTGGCTGGTTACCCGCCACGCCGAGGTGCTCGCCTGTCAGAGAGACCGTCGGCTGGGCCGGGTGACGGGCGGCCACGCGGCGCCAAACGATCTGAGGCCGATCAAGACTCTCCAGACGATCTCTGATTGGACGCCGTACTACGACGTCGAGCGCCACTCCCTGCTGATGTTGGAACCGCCCGAACATACAAGGATCAGATCCTTGGTGTCGCGAGCGTTTACTCCGAAACGGATCCGCGAACTACGTCCCGCCATCGAGCAGACCGCTGAGACAATGAGCACCTCCTTGGACCCGAGCGGGTTCGACCTCATCGCCGACTTCGCTCAACCGTTCTCGATCCGGGTGATAGCCAAGTTGCTTGGCGCCCCACTGGACTCGGTGGATCAGTTACTCGCCTGGTCTCACGCCATCGTCAAGATGTACGAACTCGATCCGACAGAACAGCAGGCAGAAGCAGCAATCCGGGCTTCTGGCGAATTCGCCGAATGGGTTGGCGAACTGGTAGCTCAGCGACGTCGTGAGCCCACCGACGACCTGATCACCGCCCTCGGCCTGGCAGAGACAGAAGAGGGGCGCCTCACTCTTCCCGAGATCGTGTCGACGGTCATCCTTTTGCTCAATGCCGGACACGAGGCAACTGTCAACACGATGGGAAACGGGATGACCGCCATTGTTCGCAACGACTCTTGGGATCAGGTCGTATCCGGGGCTGTCTCTTCGGAGGTCGCTGTCGAAGAGATGTTGCGCTGGGATGCCCCTCTCCAGCTATTCGAACGATGGGTTCTCCAGGATGGATTCGAGTTGGCAGGTCAGCCGATCCGGGCGGGATCGAAGCTGGCGATGCTCTTCGGTGCCGCGAACCGAGATCCAAGGGTTTTCGAGAATCCCTACCGATTCGAGGTGGGAAGGGGAGACCGTAATCACATCACATTCGGAGCAGGCACCCATTTCTGTCTCGGCGCCCCCCTGGCCCGCCTGGAACTAGACATAGCCGTCAACGAGTTGGCCAGCCGTTTCCCCAACCTCACCCTGACCTCAGATCCAGAGCGGGTCCCCGCCTTCGTAATCCGCGGCTACCAAGCCGTAAACCTCACCACCGAGACCTGACAGCCACACCCGAGAGTTTGCGTAGCAAACTCTGTTAGTGAGCGAAGCGAACGGCGCGGAGGGGGCCGTTCTGACCATGAGTGCCTGCCGAGCAAAACCCAGGCTGTAGCTGTTGCTGTAGCCGTGGCTGTAGCCGGGCTGATTATTGTGGACTCATGGGCAGGATTGTGGTGCTTGGGTCGTTCAACATGGATCTCGTCGTGCTCGCGCCCCAGTTGCCCGAACCTGGCGAAACTGTTCTGGGAACTGAGTTTCTGCGAGGGCCTGGCGGCAAGGGATCCAATCAGGCGATCGCGGCGGCGCGCCTTGGTGGCGAGGTGGTATTTGTCGGAGCGGTGGGCGCAGAAGATCGGAAGAGCGTCGTGTAGGGAAAGAGTGTAGATCTCGGTGGTCGCCGTG
>CALCCX010000497.1 GCA_937900165.1 uncultured Acidimicrobiia bacterium
GATATGGTAGTGACGTAGCTCGTGCTGTTTTTTTTAAAGAGACGGCGCCCACCGAGATCTACACGCTTCCCCTACACGGCGCTCTTCCGATCTTCCCGGAACTCGTTGGCGCCGACGGAACCGCATTCATCCGCAACACCGAATGGGCTCCGCCGAACGTGCCGGCGGCATTCTCAGAGAATCGAGTACCGGGTTTCACTTTCGACGGTCTGCTTGATCCGGTCGTCACCGATCCGGTCGGTGATGCCGTCGGAGCGGTTGACGTCATCACGCTGCTCGGTGGCTCCGATGGCGCCGAGGTGTCGATGGGCATCGAATTCACTCCCGAAACGTCCATGGCCGAGTTGAGCGGCTTCGTGTTCTTCGATATGGATCAAGACGCTGCGACAGGTCTGCCCCCGGAGGCACTCTTCGGCCTCCCCACCCAGGATGTCGGGATGGAGTACTTCGCCGACCTGTTCTCGGCGAGCGCCGGCGAGGTGTTCATCGTCGATGCCAACACCTTCGAGCTGGTCGCAGTGGTCGAGTCGATCGTCGATGGCCAGACACTGCTGTTCGACATTCCGCTCGAAGCACTTGGCGGCGACGACGGATCGCTCAATGTTGCCGCAGTCCTCGGAGATGCCTCGGCTCCGACCGATTGGATTCCTGACATCGGCAACGGCACCATCGAGCCATTCAGGGACGCAGAATGGATCGAAATCGACCCGGTGACGGCAATTTTGGAACCGGGCGAGTCTGTGGACGTTGCCGTGACGTTGGGAAGCTCGACGACGGCCCCTGGCCGCTACGAAGGCATCGTCGCGGTCTTGAGCAACGATCCGCGCAACCCCAGAATCGACGTGGCCGTGGTACTTGACGTGGAGCTCCCGGACAACTTCGGGGCGCTGACCGGAACCGTGCTCGACGCACTCCGCGGGGAGCCGCTGGCGGCTTCCCTCGAGGTCGTCTCCGAACTGGATGGCGAGCCGTACCTAGCCGCGACCACCGCCGCGCCCGACGGCACCTACAGCCTGTTCGTGCCAGCCGGCACCTGGCCGCTGGAGGTGAGCTTTGAAGGCTATGCAACCCAGAGCCGCGATGTCACGGTCGAGGCCGGGGCATCGACTACGGAAGACTTCTCGCTGTCAGAGCCCGAGCCGGTCACCGCGCCGTGACTCAAGCCATCAGACGACGACCGGATCAGAAAGTGCTGTAGCACGAGACGGTATGTCGGCCCTATGACCGGGTGGCTACGCAACAGCGATGGTTTCCAGCGGTTGGTTGTTTCTCACGGCGTTTCCAACGTGGGAGATGGGATTTCGTCGGTGGCCTTTCCGTGGATGGTCGCGACGCTGATCCCGGATCCCTTGATCGTCGCTTTGGCTGCGATGGCGGGACGTTTGCCTTGGGTCCTGGTCGGGTTGCCATTGGGAGTCTGGATCGATCGCCAGAAGTCAGCCAAACAAGTGATCGTGGCGATGAACATCCTTCAGTCGCTTGTAACAGGGGCCATCGCTCTTGTCGTGTGGGCCGTCGTACGGCGAGATATCGCTCCTGAAATAGGCGCTTGGATTCTGATCGGAGCGATGTTCGCGTTGGGCGTCGCGGAGATTGCGCGTGATGTGAGCGCGCAGACAACTGCTCCCTGCTCTAGTTGAGAAGAAGGACCTGATTGCTGCCAACGGCAAGTTGGGTAGTGTCGAGCTGGCTACGAACAATTTTGTGGGAACTCCACTCGCAGCGCCGATACTCGGGGCTGTTCCTGCTCTCGCATTCGCACTCGATAGCCTCACCTACGCGTTCTCTGCGGTTCGGACCGCCGGCATCGATGTGGTCGAGAGGCGAACGCTCAAGCCGGATCGATGGCGAACCAGCGATATCGTGGCCGGTTTCAAATCGATCTGGTACGAGCCCGTTGTGCGTCAGCTAGCTGTGCTGAGCGCGGGTTTCAACCTCGGATTGGGAGCGGTTTTGGGCGTGTTCGTTCTATACGTCCAGGATGTTCTCGGTGGCGGGGCATGGACGTTGAGCGGAATGATGATGGCCGCCGCAGTTGGTAGCACCACTGCCGGATGGCTCCTCGGCAGGGTCGTGAGCAGGATCGAGGCCTACACCTTGCTGTGGGTGTCGCGTGTTCTTGCGTCGACGATGTTCCTCGTGATGGCATTGTCGCAGCCGGTGCTGATCGCCCTGCTTGCCTACGGGGGGTACGGCGCGGCAGCAATGGCGATCAGCATGGTCACGAGGTCTGAGCGTCAGGCCCGAATACCAGCGGCCGAGTATGGGAAGGCAACGACTGCCCATCGTTTTGTTTCGGTCGGAGCCCTCATGTGTGGAAATCTCATCGGCGGGATGGCAGCTCGCTACCTGGTGGCGCCCACGAACCTGGAGATCGCTTTACGTGCTCCGTTCGTAATCTCGGCGGTTGTGGTCGCCGTATCGGGAATCGTACTGCTCCCCGGGCTCCGGCGCGGTCTGGATTCCAGAGGCGACTAGCTCGAACCATGGGTGAGTTCGGCGTCGGCATGAGTCGTCTGGCGGATGCGTGATGACTATTCGCGATCGGTGACGTCTTCGCTGTAGTGGGCGTTGTGGACGGCCGTCGGCGGCGGAGAGCCCGCATTCACTAGAAAGCGAGGTCTGGGTCACCGGGTGGGTGCTCGACGATCTGGTAGCGGGACCATTCGGCGGCGAGGTCGTTGGACATGACCGATGCCTTGATGGACGCCTTGGACAGGTCGATGTCGATCAGCCCGAGTTCTTGGCCACCGTCGGCTTGGAGGAGCACTGCTCCGTCTGGTCCGATCACCCTGCTGTCTCCTCGGAAGGTGGCCTCGACCGAGCCGAGTTGCTCTTGGCCGATCCGGTTGGCTACGACAACGAAGACACGATTCTCCAGGGCTCGGACCCTGAACACGTCCAGGCTGTCTGGCCCTCCGAAGTTCGAGGGGCCGCACAGGATTTGAGCACCGCCCTGCGTTAGGATTCTGCATCGCTCTGGGAACCAGGCGTCGAAGCACATGACCGCTCCGATGGTCGCCTCTGGCACACGATGGGCAGCGACGGGGCTACCTGTCGAGAACAGTGGTTGTTCGAGTTTGGTGAGATGGCGTTTGCGCTGGCTTTGCACGGCGCCCTGCGGGGTGGCGATGACCGCGGTGTTGAACAGTTCGTTCCCGTCTCGCTCGGCGACACCGAACACGAGCGTGGTTTCGTTTTCTTTGGCCAGAGCCGAGAACCGGCGGACAGATGGTCCGTCGAGCGGTTCGGCGATCTTGGCGAGCGCTTCGGGGGATTCGAACAGGTACCCAGTGGTGCTCAGCTCGGGCAATACGACCAAATCAGCCGAAGTCCCAGCCAGGGCGGACTCGATGATCGCAAGGTTGGCGTCTGAGTTACCCCTCACAACATCGAACTGGAAGTAGCCGACTCGCACCCCGACACTTTACCGAGGCCGGACCATCGGGTTGTCTACATCCTTGGCGAAACGTGTCAGCTCGAGCCGGCAGACTCGAAGGCGCCATCGAGGAGATCGAAGCCCACGTCGAGGAGCGGACTCATGGGTTCGTCGCCAGCCGCCCACAACTCGAGTGTGGTGTCGATCATGCCCATCACTGCCGAGGCCAGGCGAAGAGCCGATCCGTGCGGTGGATCTAGGCTCGGGGCGGATGGTCCACTTGCCATGCGGGCCACACGCCACATGACCCGCCCGTACCCCGAACCAACCCGCAGCTCAGCCACCAGTCGCAGAGAGCCGACGAACTGACTAAGGCGCTCGGCGGGTAGCGACCCCGATCCGCACAACATACGTAGACATATAGCAATCGTTGTATGCCATCCTATGTTGCTAGATCGGTGCTGTGAGTGAGAGGCCGAATCCGTTCCGTCCAGGTTTCGCCGCGATGCCCCCGGTGATGGCAGGCCGATCGGAGATCCTGACCGGTCTACGGAAGGTGCTGGCCGCCGGTACCCTCCACCCATTTGCGTTTCAGGTGCTGCTCGGGCCGCGTGGGATTGGCAAGACCGTTGTGTTGGACGTCAGTTGGGGTGGGTAACCGGCTATCAAGCGGTGCACACCCACCACTCCACCATCGCGACGCTTGCCGATAGCATCGCAGAACAGTTGCCTCGGCGTCTGGCCACCAAGCCACCCACCAAAGGGGCAACCCAGCGAGCCGCTACTGGGGGCTTGAACCTCGGCGTTGTACAGGTAGGCGGCGAAGCAACGCGTACAACTCCGAACGTACCGTCTCTGCAGAAGTACACGGCGTGGCTCATCGACCGGGCCGAAGCGGTCACCGAGAAAGGAGGAGGGCTTCTCCTCATGATCGACGAGGCGCAAAGCATCGACAGGGCCGACCTCGAAGCGTTGGGAGGCTTCATGGCCGAACTCAACCGCGCGGCCACTCGTCGTGTTGACCCGGCCCGCATCAAGGCCGCGGTATTCATTGCCGGGCTCCCAGCAACCCGGGCCAAGTTGGCCAACGCCACGAGTTTCAGTGCCGAGCGTCTCCTGTTCAACACCCTCAAACACCTATCTCGACCAGACGCCGAGCGAGCCATCCTGGGTCCAGTCCTCGATGCCGGCCGCAGCATCGAACCCGAAGCCCTCGAGACCCTTGTCACACGGTCGGGCGGATACCCCTACTTCATCCAGCTCAACAGCTACCACACCTGGGAGGCTGCCCCCGACACTGCCACCATCACCCACCAAAACGCCATCCAAGGCTGCGCAGAGGCACAAGAACGCTACGAAGACGGCGTGTTCCGCACCCGTCTCGAGAAACTCTCCGCGCTGCAGCGACAGCTCGTCGACACACTCGCGGAGATAGGGGACGAAGGTCACATCGGCGACATCGCCCGCCGCATGAACCGAGCCACGAGCGACCTATCGAGACCAAGAGAACATCTGCTCAACAACGGGATCCTCAGCTCCCCCCAACGCGGGCTCCTCACCGAAGCCCTACCCGGCTTCCTCCACTTCGTTCGCCGCGAGAACCAGCAGGGATAGGCAGTTCGCCGCTAAGCATCGGACCGGGGCAAGGGCGGACTCGATGATCGAGACGTTGGCATCTGGGTCGCCTCTAACGACATCGAACTGGAAGTAGCCGACTCGCACGCCGACACACTACCGAAGCTCGACCTTTGACTGCCGCGCCTGAGTGAAGGCGCCGTCGAGGAGATCGAAGCCCACGTCCAGGAGCGGACTCATGGGTTCGTCTCCTGCTGCCCACAACTCGAGTGTGGTGTCGATCATGCCCATCACCGCTGAGGCCAGGACCCGAGTTCGTACCGCCTCCTCTGGAGATTCGGGGGGTTCGCCTGCGATCTCGGTGGCGATGCGATCGATCCACTGCCTGGCGACCGCTGCGTAGCGGGCGGCCAGGGCAGGTTGGGAAAGAGCGATGGCCATTGCTCGCTTGACCGGTTCGGGGTCGACTTCGATGTGGGCGGCGATGGCGTGGGATGCGGCTCGCAGCCGGTCCGGCAACGGAAGGTCGCCGTGGCGTTCGACTGCCTCGTCGAACAAAGGGAGCCAACTCAGCGGATACTCCATCAGCAGGTCGTCTTTCGAGGCGAAGTAGCGAAAGGCCGTGCGTCTGGACACTCCGGCGGATTCAGCCACGTCCGCCATGGTGACGGCGTCATAGCCGCGCTGGGTGAACAGGTCTACGGCGGCGTTGGCTAAGGCATGGCGGGTTCGTTGTTTGTTCGTTTCTCGCACACTCACGAGGACCAGTGTGGCATGTGATCGCCGAATTGGCACGCGGTGTCATAATCAGCTTGACCAGAAAGTGGCACTGAGTGTAAAATTCGAGATATGACCATCAACATTCATGAACGCTCATACCCAGGACATACTGCGGCTCAACTTGGGGCATTGCTCGACAGCGTCGGAGGCCCGAAAGATCGAATCTGGACCCAGACCGGCAACTACCCACCCATGCGGATGGACGGCCCTGCCTCAGAGCTTCCGGCCGGTGGCCACGGGCTCGTGCGCTACACCACCGTCGCTCACGAGCCAGGTCGTTCGGTCACATGGCGCTTCGATGACGTCGTGGGCATCGACGGGACCCATCGCCTCGAAGTGCTGACCGGTAATGACGATGGGGGACCGGTGCTTCGGCACACAATCGAGGGTCGGATGACCGGGTCGATGCGGCTGGCGTGGCCGTTGGCGGTGCGGTGGCTCCATGACGCCTGCCTTGAAGAGGTCCTCGATCAGGCAGGCGCTGCCCTGACCGGCCGTCCGGCCGAGCCACCTCGTCATGGCTGGTGGGTTCGTTTCTTGTTGTGGACTGGCCCGTCGGTGGCAAAGGAGGAGGAGTGGGCCTCCCGGCAGGACTGACCGCCGCGTTGGTGTTGCTCGCCATCGCTGCGCTTCATGGGTATTGGGCCGAAGGCGGACGGTGGCCGGGGAGAGATGGCCGCGAACTTGCCGAGAGGGTGATCGGTCCGGACATGCCACCTCCACCCCGTTACGCCTCCTGGATCGTCGCCACCCTCTTGTTGGCCGCCGCCGTGCTGGTCGGGCTGAGGGCTCTCAGTGTCGAGAACTGGATCGTGACCGCAGGAACCATCACCACGGTGGCGGTCCTGGCGGTGCGCGGTGTTGGAGGTCTGGTGTGGTCTGGCCTGGTCAAGCGTGGCTCCACGTTTGCCCGCCTCGACCGGCGCATCTACTCACCGCTGTGTCTGTCTCTCGCTGGTCTCGTGTCAACCGTCCTGTTGGTCTGAGGACCAGGCGGTCTGGCGTGGAGGCCCTTCAACTTGAAGAGTTGCCGCGTTCTGACATGCCTCTAGGCTCGCAGGAATACCAGCGGATTCGTTCGCTCGGCGCCGGACGGCTCGGGTGGAACCGAAAGTAGCGAGGACGGGAGCCAGACGATGCGGATTGGAATTCTCACAGGTGGGGGCGATGTTCCGGGACTCAACGCTTGCATCAAGACCGTCGTGGAGAGGGTGGCTGAAGAGGGTCATGACGTGGTGGGCGCTCGGATGGGCTGGGCTCCCTTCGTCTCCTACAACCCTGATGAGCCGGGGGATCGGGATGCCTGGTTCATCGATCTCGATCCTGGCATTGTTCGCACGATCGCTCGCTCGGGAGGTACCTTCCTTCACACCTCGCGTGCCAATCCCGCCCGGGTGGTTGGCGCCTCCCTCCCTGAATTTCTGGCAGATCGGTATGAGGGCGATGGGCCCCACGATGTAACGGAGCACGCACTGACGGTGCTGGAGAGCCAGGAGATCGATGTGCTCATCGCGATTGGGGGCGACGACACGCTGTCATACGCGCTGCGATTGCATCAGGAGGGTGTGCCCACCATTGCCGTTCCCAAGACCATGGACAACGATGTTCACGGCACCGACTACTGCATCGGGTTTTCGACGGCCGTCACCAGAGGGGTTGAGTTCATCAACAACCTTCGCACCAGCGCCGGGAGTCATGAGCGCATTGCGGTTGTGGAGCTGTTTGGGCGCTACAGCGGTGAGACGTCGCTCGTCACCGGATATCTGGCGGATGTTGATCGGTCGATCATCTCTGAGGTCCCCTTTGACATCGACAAGTTGACGGCGTTACTGGTCGAAGACAAGGCCCAGAACCCGAGCAACTACGCGATGGTTGTGATTTCGGAGGGAGCCACCCTGGCCGGCGGGGACATGATGTTGACCGGAGACGAAGACGCCTATGGCCACCGGAAGCTGGGTGGCATCGGCGCGTTGACCGGGGAACTGATCAAGGAGCGCACCGGCGATCAAATCATCTATCAGCAGCTCGCCTACCTCATGCGTTCAGGAGCGCCAGACTCCCTTGACCTCATGGTCGCCACCAACTACGCGGTGATGGCGGCCGACCTGGCGGTTGAGGGAGCCACGGGGCGCATGGTGGCTCTGCGTGGCGGCACCTACACAAACGTCCCGATCACTGCGACCGAACAGGGTGTGAAGCGGGTGGACGTCGCAGAACTCTACGACGCGGAGGAGTACCGGGCGAAAGTGCGGCACATCGGAGGGAAGCCAATGTTCTTGTACTGATCCCAGACCCGCAAAGGCCTGCCGGGAGACGATGACACGATTCCGGGTCAGCGGGTTGACGACTCGTGGCATACGTCATCGGCGTCCTCCTATTCGGTCGCCGGCTCCATCGCCTCGATCAGGTCGCGGAGTCGGTCTGCCACTTCGCCCGGTTGGTCGAGGGGGCTGAGCGACTTGCTGTTGGTGATCGGTTCGAGGCGTACGCCGCCGGGGAAGTCGGTCGCCAGACGATCGGCATACTTGGGCGAAAAGATCACATCCTTGTCGGTCCAGGCAATATGCACGGGTCCCTGGTAGGTCTTGAATTGTTTGGCCAGGGCAAGGGTCTGCTTCTTCTTCAGCGTCTTGGCCCACCGCTTCAGGTCTCGTCTGGTGCCCGAGTTGGTCCACATAGGACCCATGATCAGATTGGCCTCGGTCTTGTTCAGCGGCCGGACCAACAATCCGAGCGTGAAAGGCAGGCGGCGACCCACCCGGGTGCTCAACAACTTGGCGACCAGCCATGTTGCCCCTGGTACCTGCATGAGGGCCGGGAACCAGAAAAACAACTTCGGCAGGAAGTTCTCGTAGCAGTCGATGTTGGCGAGCATTGCCGCTGAGACCCTGTCTCCGTGCTCCACCAGCAGGTATTGGGCAGCCACTCCGCCGGTGTCGTTGGCAACTACGACGACCGTGGCAAGGTCTAGATAGTCGAGTACCTCGGTCAGGCGGCCGGCCATTGCCGCGAATGACATGTCGGCGTCCGGGTCCATCGGGAGGTGGTGGGCACCGAGGGGGAGGTCTGGCACGATCGCTCGGATGTCGCCCCCCATTTGGTTCACTACGTCATCCCACAGATGTCCGTTTACGAGGCCGCCGTGGATGAACAGCACGGCGGGCCCACTGTCCCGTTCGCGCACTCGCAAGGTGCCGCCCGCGATCGGAATCTCGTGTTCTGTCCATCTGACCATTGTTGATTGCCCTCCAGGGGTTGTATGTAGCGATTACTACAGCGATAGTAAACGTAGTGGTCGCTACAGTCAAGAGCGTGGTCAAAATGCACGACTGGAGCACACGAAAGTCAATCTGACCGGCTCCGCGGTAGCTACTTGCCGAGTCCGTGGCGATCGCTCACCGCCGAGCTTCGACCGCCTGTTCGGAGAAGTCCTTGCGCGTGAATGCGAGAGGAATGGCAAACACGACGATTATCGCGGTGTTGACGAAGACGTTGAACAGGACCTCGAAATACACGGACACGGCCGTGTCAACGACATACCAAACGGAAAGACTGACGACGAAACCGTTCCAGCTCCATCTTTCACGCGCCTTGAACGGGTAGTGCGCCAGGAAAGCCATGAAGATTCCCCAGCCGGTGACGGTAGCCCCGAGGACGCCGTACACCCAGGCCCGGAAAGTCACAGCATTCTCGGGGATATTGCCCTCCGGCCAGAACACAGCGTCGATCCGATCGTTGAAAACGACATCCATCAGCGATGTTCTCGAGCCAAGCGCCAGGACAAGCCCGAACAGGACGAGATAGATGCTGGCAAATAGGAGCCACCTCTGCCAGAAACGAAATTCGGTCCGCTTGCCCAAGGTCAACCGTCCTCCAAAGGCTCGTATGTAGTTATCACTACACCAACAGTATACGTAGTGACCGCTACAGTCAAGGGCCATGGGCCACAAGCACGACCACGGCACGCTGCTGGCCGCTGCCGTCGAATTCGTCGAAGCCAACGGTTTGAGCCGGTTCAGCTTTGGCCGCCTGGCCAAACACGTCGGGATTGCCGATCGCACGATCGTCTATTACTTCCCGACGAAGGATCAGCTCGTGACCGAAGTGCTCGAGGCCATCTCGGGGCGACTTCTCGCACAACTCGCGCAGGCCCTTGGTGAGCAGCCGCTTCCGCGAATCGAGTTACTCAAGGCGGCCTGGCCGGTCTTGACCTCACCAGAATCCGAACCCACTTTCAGGGTGTTTCTCGAACTCGGTGGTCTGGCGGCCAGTCGAATCGAGCCATACGCCGCCATCACCAGGGAAATATTCCTGGGCTGGCACGCATGGCTGGCCACGCTCGTCGCTGCTTCAACTTCAAGCAGGCGCAGCAATGATGCGGCGGTCCTGATAGCCCAGATCGACGGGCTGATGCTGATGCGTATGGCCGGTGACCCAGGGATGGCCCAGCAGGCCTACCGGCAGTTCGTCAAGCAGTGAACCAGTTTGGTCACTCCGCCAGGCGTGAGGCCAGGCCGTCGATGATGATGTCTAGGCCGAACGCAAACTCGGATCTGTAGTCGCAGCCGGCCATCAGCGGCGCCATACGAGCTACGTGGGGGAATGCATCGTCGATCTCTTCGAGCATGGCGTCGAGGTTGGCCACCTTCTTGTCCATTGGGCCGGGGCCGGCCACTTGCTGGAACGCGTATCCAGAGGTGTGCGAGGCAAGCATCTGCCAGGCGTGGTGGGTGTCCTCATCGCTGAACCCGGCGTCCGTGAAGATCGCCAGCACTCTCTCCATGAATGCCATCGATCCGGGGCCGAAGTGCTTCCTGACCATCAGCAGAGACACCACCCAGGGATGGACGGTGAACCTGTCCATGACCGAGATGGTGATCTCGCGGATCGCAGCCTTCCAATCCGAATCGCCGTCCGGAAAGGGCACCGAGCTGAACACGTAGTCGATCATCCCGTCCTGGATGTCTTCCTTGTTCTGCACATAGTTGTAGAGGGACATGGTCCCTGCCCCGAGTTCGGTGCCCAGCTTTCGCATCGAAAGGGCCTCGGCCCCGTGTACGTCGGCGAAAGCGCAAGCAGCCTCGATGATCCGGTCTCGGCTGAGGGCAGGGTTGCTGGTACGGCTGATCATGGCTCCATCGTAAATGAAAAAAATCTTCGGTACGGGCTTGACACCCCGTACAGCGTACGAGTATAACTGTACACCGTACGAGTACAGTGTACGAGTACAGCGTACTTTCATCAAGAGGAGAATCGAAATGGCAATCGGACCTGAGGCGCTGGCTCGCCGCAGCGCGACAAGACCGTGGAGAACAGTTGGCATCTGGCTGGCACTGGTGGTCGGAGCCGCTGCGCTTTCGGCCCAGCTGCTCGGTAGCGCGCTGACAACCGAATTCAACTTCACTGACAATCCCGAGTCGGCTCAAGCCACACAACTGATCGAAGACGTCCGAGGCGAATCGGCCAATACCGAGTTCGTGTTGATCACCTCCGAAACGGCGACCGCAGCCGACCCCGAATACGTCGAATATGTGACTCTGGTTCAGACCACGGTCGCCGCTCTCGGACCAGAAGTGGTCAACGGGGTCGGCTCCTATCTCACCGAGGACGGGCCCGTGAGCGAATCTGGTCGGACCGCACTATTGCCGGTGTTGATGGCCGGTGAGGATCGGGCTGAGGCGGCCGAGAATGCCGAGCTGGTCAAGGAGGCAGTTGCGGGGATAACCGCACCTGGCGGCTATCAGACGTTCGTGGCGGGAGAACTCACCCTCGAGAACGATTTCAACATCATCGCTGAAGAAGATCTGGTTACTGGTGAGACCATTGGCATTGGTGTCGCGCTGGTGGTGCTGGTCGTCGTGTTCGGCACCGTTGCCTCCGGAGTCATCCCGATCATCTTGGGCATGATGGCGATCGCCGTCGCAGTCGGTCTCGCCGCGCTGGTCGGCCAGGCATTCGAGTTGAGCTTTTTTGTCGTCAATATGATCACGATGATCGGTCTCGCCGTCGGCATCGACTACTCCTTGTTCATCGTGTCTCGATACCGAGAGGAACGGGCGAACGGACTCGACAAGATCGACGCGATAACCCGGGCAGGTTCAACGGCCAGCCGAGCCGTATTCTTCTCTGGGCTCACGGTGGTTCTGGCACTGTTCGGGATGCTTCTGCTGCCGAATACGATCTTCCGCTCGCTCGGCGTAGGAGCGATCCTCGTCGTAATCGTGGCCGTCGCCGCCTCGATGACGCTGCTCCCGGCAGTGCTATCGATCATGGGAGACCGCATTGACTCATTGCGGGTCCGCCGGGCCACGCCCAAGAACGCGGGACGTTTCTGGGACCGGATCACCCATACGGTCATGGCTCGGCCCATCACCTCATTGGCCATGTCGGCCGGCGTGCTGGTCATCGCCTCGGTGAGCTTCTTTTCGATCGATACCGGGTTTGCAGGTGTCAGCACTCTGCCGGACGACATCGAGTCGAAGCAGGCTTTCGAGATCCTCGAGTCCGAGTTCAGCGGTGGATTCACCTCCCCGGTCGAGGTAGTAGTACAAGGTGAGGGAGTTGACAACACGATCGCGGCCATCCAGTCGATCGTCGCCGGCGACGATCGTTACGGTCCGTCGTTGGTCGATCCTGCTTCCACGTCGAGTCTGGGCATCCTCTCGATACCCCTCGTGGGTGACGTCAACTCGGTTGAGTCGCTGGACGCGGTCCGGGAGTTGCGGAACGAGGTCATCCCGGCGGCCGCTTCGTCGGGTACCGAAGTTCTGGTGGGTGGTCAAACGGCGTTCTCGCTCGACTTCCTCGACCAGACCGAGACCTATACGCCGATCGTGTTCGCGGTTGTGCTTGGTCTGAGTTTCATCCTGCTGACTGTTGCGTTCCGGTCCATCGTGATCCCGATCAAGGCGATTGTGATGAACCTCCTGAGCGTCGGGGCAGCCTACGGGCTGATCGTGGCCTTCTTCCAGGTTGGGGTTGGTCCCGACTGGGTGAAAGACATTTCCTCGTTCTTCGGATTCGGCCAGGTCGAGGTGATCGAGGACTGGATTCCTTTGTTCCTGTTCTCGGTGCTCTTCGGATTGTCGATGGACTACCACGTGTTCCTGTTGTCACGGATCAAGGAACGTTTCGACATAACCGGTGACAACACCGAGTCGGTGGCCTACGGCCTGCGCAATACCGGTTCGTTGATCACCGGGGCGGCATTGATCATGGTGGGAGTGTTCGGTGGGTTTGCGGCCGGTCGTCTGGTCACCTTCCAGCAGATGGGCTTCGGCCTGGCCGTCGCGGTGATGTTGGACGCCACCATCATCAGGACGATCCTGGTGCCGGCTTCGATGAAGCTGTTGGGCTCGCGGAACTGGTACTTCCCGTCATGGCTGGAGTGGATTCCCAAGGTGTCCATCGAAGGTGTTCCCGATGAACGCCCGGAAAAGGAACTGGTGTCGGTTTGAGCAGCATCACAAGAAGCACTGACGATGTTCGGCGGATCTACAGCGACCTTGCGTCAAAATGGAAGCTGTACGGAATCCCCAACAGCCTGCTCGGGATCAACCGGCTGCGCTCGCTGTTCGGTGAAGCCACAGGCGATGTCTTGGACGTCGCCTGTGGCACCGGCGAGAACTTCAAACACCTGGCCAACGCAGACAGCGTGATTGCATTCGATCTGTCACCCCAGATGGTGGCCGAGGCCAAGAACCGCGGGAGTGGGTTCGAGGTCGTTGTCGGCGATGCCGAGGACCTTGCGTATCCGGACGACAGCTTCGACACGGTGGTGTCCGCCATGTCGTCATGCACCTTCCCCGACTATGTGGCAGCTTTCCAAGAGATGGAGCGGGTCACCAAGCCGGGTGGGCGCATCATGCTCCTGGAGCACGGCCGCTCATCTATCGCCTTCATCGCTCGACGCCAGGACCGGAAGTGGTTCGACAAGACCCTGCAATCGTTCGCATGCCGAAGCAACCGAGAGCTCGGGTCCGATCTGGCCGAGGCGGGACTCAGCGCGACGTCGCACGTCCGGAGCCATTTCGGGATGATCCACAGAGTCGTGATCGAGGTGAACTAGCGGACCTCGATTTCGGTCCATGAGACTGGCGAGGGGCTTTCCAGTGTGGTGATGCGGAGGAACTGGAACTCCCAATCGCCCTCGATCTCCAGCCACTGGAGGTTGTCGGTCTCGCCGTCCAGAGTCGCCAACTCTCGGCCCGGGTTGGTGTGCGCCCCGCCGTTGATACGGTGGATCGTTCTGCCGGTCTCCGACTGCTCGACCTGAATCCGCACACATGTCACGGTCATCGGCTCACCGAGATCGATTTCGATCCACTGCTCTGGTGGTGCTCCTGAACCCCATGCCCTGTCGGGATCTCCATCCACAGCGTTGTCCGGCGGCTGGTCGGGGAGTGACATCGAGGCGATGACCGGCTTGCCTTGGGCGAGATCGGGTAGTTCGGGAGAGCACACCTCTGGAGCCCGAGTGCTGCTCGTGGCGCCGGTGGTAGTGTCGGTGCCTTGGACTGAAGTACAAGCGGCAGCTACCAGGGCGAGGGCCATCAAGGTGATTGCTACACGTTTTTTCATGCGCCTAGTCTGGTCGTTCGGTGATCATCCTGGTCCACTGCTTGAGCGGAGGCGATAATGGGCCGATGGATGATCTAGATGGGTATCCAGATGACGCCAATCCTTCTCGCTCCAGACGACAGCCCACCCGGGCATCCTTGCGCCTCGACCAAGTTCTACCAATCGGATCTGGCTCTGCTCAACTATCTGCTTCAGGACCTTCGTGCCCTGGTTCGCAAGTTCGTATATGGCGATATCGCTCTGACTGCGTATGAAACCTTGACATGGCAAGTGCACGGGTTGCGGCGCCGAACCGTTGTCTGCGATCCACTTGGTTTGGCCAGGCCTACCCAAGTGAGCATCGTCGGGTTCTTCGGTGACCGACGGCCTGAGTCTGACAACGGGCCGGTTGAGGAAGTCGAGTTGGGCTTGCTCGCCGAGTTCCGCAACTACCCGGGGATCTTGAGCTACAGCTCTGTAGAACTCGTTGACAAACATTGGGCGAATCTCGTGGTTCACAGAAAACCGGCGGATCGCGAAGCGTGGAGAAGTAGTGAGGTTCATCGTCACGCCGCCGAGGAGATGGCCCCGCAAATCTACCGCAGCGTGCGCATCAACAACGGCTCTTTGGTGGACGGTGTGATCGGGTCCGAAACCATCACGATCGAGAGCACCAAATACTGGGACTATGACTGCATCCCGACCTGGCACGGGCTCCGCACCCTGCCAGGTATTGCGACCCCCACGACCGACGCCTTACCCGGAGAGCGTTCAGAAGCGATTCAGCAATAGCCATCGGGCGGGGGAGGAGATTGGCAACATCTGTCCCCCCGCCGAGGTACGAGGTGGTTGGGGGGACGAGGCGCTCCGCGCCGGAGGGGGGCGCCGAACCCGGGCAAGTACCTGTTTGGTGGGTTCGACCGGAAGCAAGTACTCATGGTCAGAACCGCCCCCTCCGGCGGCGAAAAATGACTCGCCGCCACCTCCCCCAACTGTACGACTTCGTCGCACGGGGGAGGAGATGTAACCCCGACGCAGTCGGGGCTTGGCCCTCCGTCGCAATCGTGACCTTGTGCGCTTGCCTGCCGCGCCGCAATCGGCTGTGGCTGTTGGCGGAAATCCGTCAAGAAAATCACATGATCGACGAAACTGTTGGGCATGGAACAGCAGCATGTGCTCAGGGCGGTGCGTGGGTTGAATTCGACTGACGTCCAGTGCGGCGAGTGCGGGTATGCCTACCGTGAGATCACGCAGGATCGAGCGATGACCCGGCTGGCCAGACGCCAGTGGATTGACCACGGCGATCCGAACGTGGTCCACATCGGAGTGGACCAGAAGGAGTTCCGCCCGGCCGACACAGCCTGAGCCTGGATCCACCGACTTAGGGAAGCGAGTCGCCCGGCGGGCCGCTCAGCTACTGAAATTCGGGATTGACTCGGCTTTCACCATCTGTGAGACAGGCCAGGCCTGAGAAACCCTTGCCATGACTGGCGAGGCGGGCGAGGAGCCGATCCCGTGCGGTGAATTCAGGCTGAGTGGACTGGCTAGTTCGGAGAGGCCGAGTTCTCGTCTCTGGCATTACGCTGCGCGTTCATGTCACTCACTCAGGCCTTGATCTTGTACGCAGCGGGAGTCGGCGCGGGCTTCATCAACACTGTGGCAGGCGGAGGCTCGGCCATCACGTTGCCGGTCTTGGTGGAACTGGTTGGAGAAACCCTCGCCAACGGCACCAACCGGGTGGCAATCCTAATCGCGAATGTTGTCGCGGCATTTGGGTTCGAGAAAGACAAGAAGGTTCCGTGGAAACTGACCAGGGCGCTGATCCTGCCCGCAGCCGTCGGAGCGGCACTCGGAGCCTGGGTTGCCACACAACTCTCACCAGGAGCCATTCGGACTGCGTTCGGCGTGGTGCTCATCCTGATAGCGGTTTCGGTGCTGACCGGCCCGAAGATTTGGTTGGAGGAGGTGGAGCCGAGGTTACGACAACCTTGGACGACCTTCGTATTCCTCGGCATCGGGTTCTATGGCGGCTTTGTCCAGGCCGGGGTCGGGTTCTTGTTGTTGGCGGGGCTGGTATTCGGAACAGGCGTCGACCTCGTTGCGGGTAACGCCGCCAAGGTCGTGATCATCGCCGCCTATACCTGGATTGCCTTGTTGCTGTTCGTATTCGCGGGGCAGGTCGACTTCGGTCTTGGACTTGTACTGGCAGCGGGAAATTCAACCGGAGCATACGTCTCGGCTCGACTTGCTGTAAAGAAGGGGGCCGGTTGGGTTCGCTGGATTTTGGTCGTGGCTGCTCTCGGAGCCGCCGCCCGGATGCTGCTCGCTTGAGATTCACCGCACAGGCGTTTGATACCTATTCCCGAGGTACGTTCTAGGCCTCTTTTGCCACAGGGCCGGCGGAGCGCGGCTCACGGATTGCGGCTCCGGCGAATCGGGCCCTGATGGCTGCTTCGTGTCGCGCATCGACGATTGATCTCCAGACCGGGGCGAGAACGATGCCGAGTCCGGTCAGTCCGATCGCCAGGCCAGACAGCCAGGCCAGAGATGCGATCTCGTCGGAAAGATCGACAATACCCCACCTGCCCAGAAGGAGGGCCCAATCGTGTTGCACTCCGATCAGCGGTAGGTCCTGGAAGGGGGCGTCTGCGATGTACACCGAAACGCTGTGGGTTGCTGTCGCCGCCCACCCGAGCATCAAGCCGCTCGCGATCTCGTCTCGTTGATTCATCCAAAAATACGCACCAAGCCCCAGAGGCACGGAGATTTGTGTTACCGATCCGGCCAAGAACTGGGGCACTGTGCCAAGCCCGGATCCGAGAAGATGGCCGAGTTCGTGAAAGCCCAGGTCAGCCAAACTCAACAAGGGAATGTGTTGACCAGCCGCGAAAACTGTGCCGATCCCGAGCCCGACGACCACTGATGCGATGATGGAGCGTGTGTTGTCGCGGGATTCGGTCGACATAGAACGGTATCGGCATCTAGAGATCGAATCTGGAATTGCGGTTGCCAATTGGGTCGTCGGTCCCAGCTGCGCCACTCATGCGGCGCGTTAACCTCAAACCCGATGAACGCTGCGTCCGAAGATCGCTCCAGGCGCCTATTGATATTCGGGCTTGGTGTGATCGGGTTGATCATCGCCGTCTCGGTGTTCCTGATCACCAAGGGCGGCGGCCCGGTTCTCCTGCCAGATCTGGAATCATTGCCGCCAGGGGCACCGGCTTTGGCGGTGATCGAATGGCCACCGGATTCCGGGTACGTTGGCTTGATGCTTCGCTTCGACGGAGTGATCGCCAACGTCGGGGCCGGCCCTCTCCTCGTGGAAGGCAATCCGAGTGGCTCTTCGGCGACCGGAGATCCGATTGCCCAAGTCCTGCTCGACAGGTCCGGCTCGATCGTTGATCGGTTGGCTTTGTCCGCTGGATCTCCAGGTTCCGAAGTCCAATTCGAGAATTCCGATGGCCACGACCACTGGCACCTCATGGGGGTTGCCGAGTACTCGCTCTGGTCGGGCGATGAGGATCTCCAAATCGTCGCCGGCTCCAAGATCGGATTCTGTCTTGCTGACGTGCAGCCGGTAGAAGACTACGACGGCCCTCAGACGCCAGCCGTTTACGACGCCGCGAATCAGTGCGCGGCAGGTGAGCCAGATGCAGAGTTCCTGAGCATGGGGATTTCGGCTGGATGGGCGGACGTCTATTCGTTCTCGATCGCCCTGCAATGGATAGACGTGAGTGACGTGGCGCCCGGCGTCTATCGCCTGGCCGGAGTAGCAGATCCCCAAGACGTGCTGGCTGAATCCGACAGCGAGAATTCACTGGTCTTCCGGCCTGAGTCCGTGGTCGTGCCAGGTCATCTGGCAATCAATGCCCAGGTGGAGGTACGCGGCAGCACGGCCTTTCGACTGTCGGCTGACTCGTTCTCAGGCGAGGTCGAAGTCAACCCTGAGGGGGGCCAAGACCCTCCAAATCCTGTCCCGGTAGCAGCCGGTGCACCCCTGTTCGTGGTACTTGATCCGCCGACCAACGGTTCGCTCAATGTCGAGGTTGGAGAGGAGTTCGAGGCCCCAGACATTGTCTATACCCCAATTGCCGGGTTCGTCGGAGTCGACTCGTTCACCTTCGTTGCGATCGATCCCAGCTTCGATGATCCGCGGGTACCAAAGGCAGCTGTGGTGACTCTCAACGTCCAGGGTTGAGTGGCCGTTTCTGTATCATTCGGCGGACCGACCGGTGGGCCTGGTGCCATAGAACCGCCACACCAGGAGCATGGCAATCACGGTCAAGACGGATCCGACCAGCGCCATGTCGCGGAAGGCGCCGACGAAGGACTCCACATTGGCCTCGACCGTTGCCCTTGCGCTCTGGCGAGCAATACCGAACCTCAAGACTGGACCGGTGGCAATGGCCACCGCGATCACGGTGCTGAGGCCTAGCATTCCGCCCGCCACCCCGAGCCGTTCGGAACCGACCCAAGCCATGACGGTGGTGTAATTCGCACTCAGGAAGAGTCCGGTGCCCGCCCCAACCATGATTGCTCCCAGCGTCACCAGCGACGTTTGGCTGTCCGGCCGGAGTGTCTGGGCTAAGAGATAGCCAAGAGCCACGATTGCCAGGCCGGAAAGGGCGATGAGTCTGGGCCCCTTCCGATCACTGGCCCGTCCTGCGAGCAGAGCGGCGGCGGCCGAGGTGGCCCCTGCCATCAGAGCGATGCGGTCCATCTGGGCAATGTCGTTTCCGAGTCCGACGAAAAGAAAGGAGATGCCGAAACCGGAGGCCGCGGTCAGTGCAACCCCAACGATGAACCCTGTGAGCAGACCCACGCTGAAATCCAAGTTCTTGAACATCGCCAGGTCGAGTAGTGGATGATCGACCCGGCTCTCGATCCAGACGAAGTTGGTGAAAACCAGAACCGAGAGGGTCAGCAGGAGCATTACCCAGCTGTCCGTGTAACCATTTTGCAGGCCGAGCCCTAGGCCAAGTATCAGACATACCATTGATGCTGCAAGAAGAATTGCGCCGGCGAGATCGAAACGCTGCTCATCGGAGGGGGGATTGGCAAGGATGAACCGCCGGCATGCCAGTATTCCCACCAGTGCGATTGGCACGGTGCCGAAAGACACCCAGGTCCAACCGAGACCGTCGACCAACAGTGATCCGAGGACGGACCCGACCAAGCCTACCGACACTGCCACTCCCAATGCACTGCCGCGCTCTGGTCGCGGAAAGGCTTCGACCAACAGGGCGATCCCCAGGGACAGCACCGCCGCGGCACCGACGGCTTGAACCGCTCGGAACGCGACCAGCCAGGAGAATCTAGGAGCCAGACCAAAGAGGACGGATCCAATCGCCAGGAGGCCAAACCCGTACGCATATAGGTGTTCCTTGCCGAACACATCCCCCAGTCGACCGGCGATGACCAGGAGCGGGGCCAGAGCCAATAGGTAGGTGTAGTGCAGCCAGCCGGTCACCTCCGGCGATGCCAGGCCCTCGATGACGAAAGAGACAACGGCATCCTCGCTCGCCGTCGTATTGACCGCGACAATGAATATGCCGAGCGACACGACCGCCATTACGGACCACTTTCGTGAGTGGTCGGCCAGCCGCGAAGCCGTGTCGGGTGCCGGCGCCGTGCCTATTTGTATCTCCAGACGATCCGTCCACGGCTCGGGTCGTAGGAAGAAAGTTCGAGGTCGACTTTGTCGCCGGGGAGGATTCGGATGAACCGTCCACGGCGCATCTTGCCTGAGGCGCGGGCCAAGACCTCGAGACCTCCGTCTATTTCTACTTTGAACATTGCGTTCGGCAGCGTTTCAACAATCGTGCCCTGTACGCGAAGGACGTCGTCCTTTGGCAATAGGATTCCTTTGATATGACAGTGTTACCGGCCGGCGGACACGTTGTCCCGCGATGGCCAGGAGAGGGTATCGTACCTGACGCAAACACGTCATTTCTAGTGGCGTGCCGCCCCCGGTTGGAGGCATTGGCGACCGGCGCCGATCCTCCCAAAGATCAGAACCTACCCAACATGTCGACTATTCCCTCGCGGCGGAGCGCGCAACCAAGGTTGCATTGACCTCCGCGATGTCATCCGCACACGTCTTCGACGCCTTCCAATACAGGAAACCGGTTGGTAAGAAGAAGATTTGAAACAGAGCGAGTCCCAGCGAGTAGTTGGTTGGCACGCTGAAACTGGAGGCGAGTTTTCCGGCGGCGACCCCGGTGAGTCCCTGACCGATCGATCTGCCTAGGCCGTTCACCAGATTGCCGAGACCAAACATCGTTCCCCGATGCTCCGGGAGGTTCACGTCTGTAAGAAGGGCGAACCAGTTGGGCGAGTCGGCCGAGGTAAAGGTGAGGGCAAGCAACGCTACGACGAAACTAGATGCGACGAAGGGATTGGTGAACACGCTGCCGAACGTCGCCAATACAACCTCCGCGGTGCTACCTCCCGTCGGAATGTCCAGCCCATCCAATGGAATGAAGAAGAAAACGACAAAGAACGGCACGGCGGCCAATATTCCTGTCGCTGAGATGAGAGCCCTCGCCCTTGGCGATCGCTTTTGCAGCCGATCGCCAAGCCATCCTGATGCGACCGAGGTGATGCCGCCCAGCTGGAACATCACTCCAAACAGCGCTCCCACCGAAGTCGCAATGGCGATGCTGTAGCCCTGCGCCTCAACCTTGGCTTGATACAGCAACGGCACCCAGATCAGTGAGCCGTATGCGATTTGCGCCGAGAACCCTTGCAGGATCAACCAAAAGTTGGTCGGCTTGCGGATCAGCCCCTTCACGTCTGCAAGGGCGATTGTGTGGTCGTATTGTGTTCCAACGTCGAATAGAGACGACAATGCCGGCTCCGCTCTGCCCCTGGGTGGATTGAAAGTGGTCAGGAAGGCGATCGCCACAATGACTCCCGCGCCGGCCACAACGAGAAAAGGCTTGCGCCAATCCTCGGCCCCGAGCAGACCACCGGTGGCCAGGCCCACGATGCCTCCAGCACCCTGGGATAGCCCCCAGAAACTCATCGCGATTCCCCTCCTGGCGGGTGAAATGAAATCAGAGATGACCGAGAATCCGACGGAGGCGATCGAGCCCAACCCAACTCCGGTAATCGCTGACCATCCGAGAACTTCCAGGAGAGAGTCGGCGGTGGTGGTGAGAACCAGCCCTGCCGCCCAGATGATCGTGCCCCAGAAGAGCAAGTTCTTGCGGTTTCCCTTATCGCCGAAGTATCCCCATGCCACAGCAGTCAGGGCTGAGATGAGAATGATCGAGGCGACTACCCAGCCAAGGCTACCTTCGTCAGTTCCCAAATCTCGAGCCATCACTCTCAATAGGGCTGGGTAGAGCGCAACAGCCGCATTGTCGAGCGAGGCCAAGAGCACGAAGACGAAGACGGTGTATCGGACGTGGCCGACCCCGCCCCAAAAGGCCGGGCGCCTGCTAGCAAACATGCCGGGACGGTAGTGCGATGTCCGGTGTTGCCTGTGACAGACACGGCATCACTCCTCAGCAGACCGTACTAAGTCGATCTCTCGTCGTAGCATCTGGCCATGATGCGCCGTGGCTCGAAGGAGCTCCCCGGTCATGTGAAGCCGAGTTTCGTGCTGGGCCGTCCTACGTATTTGCGAGGAGGTCTCCAGGCGATGGTCGCGGCCGGACGCGCCCTCGGTGTCTGTATTCGTGTCGGATCGAGCAATCGTCCCTGGTTATCCACGATTCTTGGCGATATCGCTGCGGTTCGACCACGAGGTTTCGCTCATGGCTGAAACGAGACGCCCCCCTCTCGGCCTGATCTTGGCCTTGGCCGCGGTCGCGGCGATTGCAACCATCTTCTTGACGCGAGGTCTCTCAGGCGCCGAGGAGAGTGAGGCCGGCCAAGTCCTGGCCGCCGGAGCCGAACAGGCGGACCCGGTCTTGCTGGAAGGTGGATGGGTCCAGATCGATTTACCAGGCACCGCCCAGTTGCGGAACGTTTGGGACGTTGAGGGGACTCTCTACGCCGCCGGCCGTATCCCTCAGACAGGCGAGGCAGTCTTGTGGTTGAGTGCGGATGGCCGTGATTGGTTCGAGATCGGGGCACCTGACGGATCGTTTGCCCGCTCGTCGATCAACTAGATCGTTGCGTTCGGTGGTCAGGTGCTCGCCCTTGGTTCCCGAACGGAAGACGCCGACGCCGGGGATTCCGAATTGGTCGTGCCGGCCGTTTGGCAATTGGCGACGGGAGAGGGATTCACGTTGTTGGCAAATCCTCTGGCTGCTGATGACCTCACTGCGAGTTCAGGCGGAGGTTTCCTGGACGCGGCAGTGGCCGAGGACCAGTTGGTGGTCGTTGGTTGGTCGGGTGGCTCAGCGAATCTCGACGGTGAGGGCGCCGCGCGAGGGGCAGTGTGGCTATCGGACGACGGGTCGTTGTTCGCCCCGGTGGTGGATGAGCACGCCTTCTCCTCGACTGGGACGGTCATCAGAGAGGTGATCAGTGCTGGAGATTCGGGCCTGATAGCCGTTGGACGAAGCGGTGGCTCGGCCGTGGTTTGGCGGTCCGATGATGGCGACGATTGGGAAACTGTTTCCGAAGGCAGTGGGCCGGCCGACGGTGGTGGTGCCTGGTCCGCTGACCTGCTGGTGGGAGGACCGAACGGGATTATTTCCTATGGCGTATTCCGTCCAGATGCGGCTGAAGCGCTCGGAGACGGCTCATTGTTTTGGTCAGGAGTGGGAGAGTGGGAGAGAGTAGATGAAGCCGTTTTCGACGGAGGCACGCCACGCGGGGTCGATGCCGACGCCATCGGTTATGTGGCCGTCGGCGAGCTTCAGGTGGGCGACGGCGAACCCTCCGGTAGTGCCTGGGTGTCACGGGATGGCGCGAGTTGGGACCGGCTGACCGTTGGGGGACTCTCAGGCGGAGTTTCGAGTGCTACCGCGGTGGCGGTATCGGACGACGGAGTGGTGATCGTCGGCTCGGCCTATTCGCAACCGGCGATCTGGTTTCGTCCGGCGGGCGAGCTCGATCAGAGCCAGCCGGTGGCTGCGGCAGGGCCATTGGCCCCGCCTGCCTGGGCGACCGTGTTTCAAGAAAAAACTGCTTCTGGCGTCAGCCCTGTTTCCATATCCTCGGCAGGCGGACGCCTGTACGGGTTCGCCGCAGAGCGGGTGATCTGGACGTCAGTGGATGGTCTGGAATGGTTGCCGGCCCTCTTTGACGATGTCGGACTCGACGACGCTGCGGCGATCATTTCGGTCGTCGAGGCCGGCGGTGTTTCCGTGGCCATTGGCGATGCCGACGGAAGCGGGCTGTGGGTCTCAACAGACGGCGGTCAGTGGGAGAGGCCGGCGGCCAAACTTCCCTGCTGCGCCGAGGCGCTCTTTGCCGATGGTTCTGGCTTTACCGCCCTCTTTGCTGCAGGTGACACATGGGTCACCGCCGGTTCCACAGACGGATTGACCTGGGCGGTTCTGGATGAAGACCTCGATTTTCCCCTGGACGATCTTTGGCAAGGCGCCGCATTGGGTCCCGCCTGGTTCATATGGGGATCTGAAGCCGGCGGAGAGGACATTCGGATGTGGGAATCTGTCGAGGGCGGTCGCTGGGTGGAGGCCGAGGGTGCTGACGGCAGCTTTGGCACCGTGGCGTGGGAAGGGGTTTGGCAGTTTCAAGACCAGATAGT
>CALCCX010000498.1 GCA_937900165.1 uncultured Acidimicrobiia bacterium
AGCGCAAGATCATCGATGGTGATCGGGCCGCGGTGACCTGGACCGAGACCGCCCTCACCGCGGCAGGAGCTCCCTGGGAGAACCACGGTGTCGATGTTTTTGAGGTCGAAAACGGCAAGATCGTATCGCTTCACGAGAACAACGATGTGCGACTCGTTCACGAGCACTTCAACAAGTACCAGGCCCGTTCACCAACTCAGAAAAAGGGCTGGTAATCCAGGTCGATGCCGAAGGCGCGGGGACCAACAACAGCCAGCGCCTGTTCGCTGGCAAGTAGGTCGGGGCGCTCCAGGACGAGGACGTCGGCGCGAAACCCGTACCGGATCAGTTCGGTCGTGATCGGTTCCCCGGTTTCGGTGGTCACGAGGCTGATCAAATCAGGAACGGTCACTCTCGGTTCATCCTCTTCCCAGATCACCAGGTTCTCGTTCTGGAAATCGATCCGGATCGTGCGTCCGTCGTCGTCGCCCACTCCTTCGAGGGCTACGTGACCGCGGGCAAAACCCTTGGCGGGTCGCCGGTGCACGTCGGTCACCTTGCCCCTCAGGTAGCGTATTCCTCCAGCCACGGCGATGACCGCGGCCGTTGGATCGTTCTGGGTCTCTCTGGCTTGTAGCACGGCTCGGCCGATGGATCTGGCGCGCTGAAGCGTGTTTGGGATGATCGACCTCTTGGCGAACGCCCCGTCCATGACCGAGGTGGCGAGACCGGCATGGCCCCCCATCTCGATGGTCGCGGCACGGGCAATGCGCTCGAGCCATTTGGCGTCCACAATCTCGGAGAACACCACGACATTGCCACGCTCATCGGCCAGGGCCGATGGCGCGGGTCTGCCGCCGTAGATGAGGTAGGTGATCATCTGCAACTCGGGGAAGGCCCGGCCCATGCCGTCACCGTCCACCAGGGGAATTCCCATCCTGGCCGCCACGATCATTGGTGCCATCGAGTTGCCACCGCCCATTTCGAACGGAGCGATGGCATCGAATTTCTCGCCTAGATGCCGTTCGAGAGCACGTACTGCCGCGGTCTCTTCTCCTCCCTGGCGATCCTCTCGTAGCTGACCACCGGGGAACCCATGCCCCCAACCACGACCAGCCTGTCGTCGTCTTTGATCTCTTCGGGATCGATCACTTCGACTGTGGCTCCAGCGCGGAGTTCCTCCCGTACCCTGAGGTATCCGAGGTAGGGGTTCCCGCCACCTCCGGTGCCCAGGATGCCCGCTCCTAAGGAGATTGGTAGTAGATCGGCTTCAATGACTTCCCACACAGGCAACATCCTCCGGGCTCGTAGCCCACTGTTGATGGCGATGTTATAAGATAGTGCAGGCGTCTGGTGACAGCATCGGACGATGCGGCGTGACCCAAAGGGAGTCTGGACAGGAATGCAGTTTCGCCGAGCCCAAACCACAGACGAGGCGCTCGACCTGTTGGGTGAACTAGGTGATGATGCGCGGATACTCGCTGGTGGCACCGACGTGGTGGTCCAATACTTGCAAGGCGAGATCGCGCCAGAAGTCCTTGTCCACATAGAGGGCATTGAAGACCTTGCAACCGTCTCCCTCAACCATCGAACCACCCTTGGTCCGCTTGTGACCCATCGCGGCCTCGCCACCGATGAGGTCCTTGGAGCGGCTCACCCGGCCCTGGCCGCTGCCGCCCGAACGGTGGGCGGTTGGCAAACACAGGCGGTGGGGACCATCGGCGGGAATATTTGCAACGCCTCCCCGGCCGCGGATACCGCACCCCCCCTGCTCGTAGCGGATGCGCATGTCACCTTGGCCTCGCGGCTCGGAACACGGCGGCTGGCACTCACAGACTTCTATGTCGACCGTCGCCAGACGAAGATGAATCCGGACGAGATGCTGATATCTATCGATCTCGACCCGTTGCCCTCCGACGCAGGCGAGGTCTACCTCAAGCTTGGCAGGCGGGGGGCCATGGAGGTGGCCCTGGTTGGCATGGCCGTTCGGATCGGATTCGCAGATGACGGCACGGTCGAATCCGCTCGAATCGCCCTCTGTTCGGTTGCTCCAACACCGCGCCGGATACCGGAGGCAGAGGAGGCGTTGATCGGCTCACCGCTGAACGAGAGCGCGTTCGCCGCCGCCGGCGCGGCACTGCGTGAGGCAGCCTCCCCGATTGACGACGCTCGGGCAACGGCCTCCTACCGCATGCGTACCTTGGGGGGCTTGCTGGAGCGGGCAGCGATCCGGTGCCGGAAAGCGGTGACGTCATGACGGACAACTGTGTTCCAGTGGCTTTCAGCATCAATGGAGTTGCCCATCGTTTCGAGGTTGGCGCCGGTGAGACCCTTTTGCACACCCTCCGCGAGCGTCTGGGCCTGATCGGGACGAAGGAGGGTTGTACCGAAGGGGAGTGTGGCGCGTGCACGGTCCTCGTTGACAACAAACCTGTGGACTCCTGCATATTCATCACTGCCGCGCTCGAAGGACGGCGCGTGCGAACCGTTGAGGGATTGTCGGAGTCCGGCGCCCTGGGGGATCTTCAACAGTCCTTCATTGACCACGGCGCGACCCAATGCGGCTTCTGCACACCCGGCTTCTTGATGACTCTCACTGCGTTGCTCGAGGAAAACCCGTCTGCGTCTTCCTCTGAGGTGAGGGAGGCGCTGGTTGGCAACATCTGCCGATGCACCGGGTACACGCAGATCATCGAAGCGGTAGCCAACCGGATTGCGAATGGAGAGCGCCCATGACGGTGACCGTTGGAACCAGTGTGCCGAGGAGCGATGGTGAAGCCAAAGTGCGCGGCGACGCCGTGTTCGGGGTCGATTTTTCCCTACCGGGCATGGTGTACGCAAAGCTTCTCCGTTCACCGGTCGCAGCGGGCCGACTCGTGTCGATTTCGACTGACGCCGCCGCATCGATGGACGGCGTGCTCGCCGTTGTCGCCGGTGCTGAGGCGCCCAACGATCGCAGCGGCATCGTTTTGTTCGACATGCCCCTTTTCGCCACGGACTATGTGACCCACGAGGGAGAGCCGCTGGCCGTGGTGGTCGCCGAATCACCGGAGATCGCCGAGGCCGCGCTCGGGACCATCGAGTTTGAGATCGAGGAGCAGGAGCCGGTGGCGACTCCGGAGCAGGCTCTGGAGCCGGACGCCAGGCTCGTACATCCGGATTGGGCCACGTTCGCGACAAAGGACGATGTCGAGTGGCCGCGCAACGGCAACATCGTGACGGAGACGGTGTCGGACCCTGGCGACGTGGATGCAGCGTTCGAGAATTGCTCTCTCGTGATCGAGGACGTCTATCGTGCACCCCGCCAATATCAGGCGTACCTAGAGCCGAAGATGGCCCTTGCCACATACGAGGCCGGTCGGTTCACGATCCACGTGTCGCATCAGTTCCCATTCAACGTCCGCGATCGTGTTGCCCAGATTCTCGGTGTACCGAAGTCTGCCGTGCGGGTGATCGGGCACCACATCGGCGGTGCTTTCGGCGCCAAGCTCGACGTCGGCCTGGAGGCCTACGCGGCGTTTCTGGCCCGCCGAACCGGGCGGCCGGTCAAAATGGTCAATACCCGTCAGGAGGACCTTCTCACCGCCCCTTGTCGCGAGAACGCCGTGGTCAAGATCCGGTCTGCAATCGACGGTGACGGGAAGATTGCAGCCCTCGATGTCGAGGTCGTCTTCGACAGTGGTGCCTACGCCATCGATGCGCCGTACCTGGCCAGCATTCCGATGTTCATGTTCGGTTCGATCTACCGAGTGGGCACCGCCAGGGTTGTCACCAAAGCCGTCTATACGAACACTGCGCCCACCGGCGCCTTTCGCGGTGTGAGCGGACCGTACCTGGTATTCGCCCTCGAGAGGCACATGGACCACATCGCCAACGAGCTAGGGGTGGATCGGCGCGATTATCGGGTCAGACGTCTGCTGGATGACGGAGACGAGATGCTCAACGGCCAGGTCCTGGACGATGCCTCGATTCTTCGGGAAGCTTTTGAGGTGCTCGAAGAAAGGGCCCCGTGGGCGGAATTGGGAAAAGGTGCCCATCGTGGAGTGGGCATGGCAGCCGCGGTGTGGCTGACCAACCCGGCGCCGGGCCAGGCCACGGTCAAGCTCAACGAGGACGGCACACTGGGCGTCATAACTGCTGCGACCGACAACGGATCGGGCGCCGTGACGATGGGTGTGCGACAGATCGCAGCGGAGGGTCTCGGGCTGTCCGCCGATCAGGTCGTTGTCACCATGCCAGATACCGACACTGCCGGATACGACGCCGGCTCGCAGGGAAGTCGAACGACGCATATCGTCGGCCGGGCAGTGTTCGACGCCACTATCGAGATCAAAGACCATGTTCTAAAAACAGCCGCATCCATGCTCGAGGCCGCTGAAGAGGACCTCGTTGTCTCCAACGGTGTGGTCCATGTGGCAGGAGATCGATCTTCGCAGGTGACACTCGCCGAGGTCGCGACCACGGCGATGTTTGTCGACGGTCCGATCGTCGCCACCGGCTCGTACACGACACCGATCCCTGCCTTCAACCCGACCTGCGCCACTGGGATGTTGCTTCCCACGTGGCCCACTCCGACCTACCACCTCCACATCGCCGAAGTGGAAGTGGATCCGGTGACCGGAAAGGTCAGCGTTCTCAGATACCTGGTGGCCCAGGAGGTTGGCAAGACGATCAACCCAGTAGGCATCGCCGGTCAGATCCAGGGTGGCGTAGCCCAGGGGCTTGGGTACGCGTTGTGGGAGCGACTGGACCTCGACGGGGGTAAGTATGTGCAGCGGTCATTGGAGACCTACGGACTACCGCTGACCGTCGATGTTCCAGACGTTGAAGCAATACTTCTTCAACACGAGGCTGCGGCCGGGCCTTATGGAGCCAAAGGGGTGGCCGAACCCCCAATCGTGCCGGTGGCCGCGGCTGTCGCCAACGCGGTCGCAGACGCGATCGGCCGGCCAATCGACGAGATTCCGATCTCTCCCGAAGCGGTCCTCGATGGCCTCGAGCACTGAGGCCGGTCCGCGTCCGGAGCCCTCGTGCGGGTAGGCGTCGACGTGGGTGGCACCAACACCGATGCAGTGGCCATGATCGGTCGGTCGGTGCTGGGAACGGTCAAGTCGCCGACCACACCGGACGTCAACACCGGCATCGTGACTGCGTTGCGGTCCCTCATGGACGACGGAACTTTGGTGCCGGCCGACGTGACCGGCGTGATGATCGGGACCACGCAATTCACCAATGCGGTGGTCGAAGCGAAGAATCTGGTGCCGACGGCCGCGGTGCGTTTGGGTTTGCCGGCGACCGTTTCGTTGCCGCCTCTGGTGGACTGGCCAGACCGGCTACGACGGGTCATCGGAAACCACGTGTACCTGTGTCATGGTGGCCATGAGTTCGATGGCCGGGAGATCAGCTCACTCGATCACGATGAGCTGAAGCGGGTCGCTGCGACAACGGCGAACGATGGCGTCCTGGCGATGGCCATCACTTCTGTGTTCTCCCCGGTCAACGGTGAGTTCGAAAGGGAGGCAGCCGAGGTCATACGGTCCGAGGTTCCCGATATGGTCATCAGCCTGTCCCAGGAAATCGGCCGGATCGGCCTTCTCGAGCGCGAAAACGCCACGATCATGAACGCCTGTTTGCGACCGCTTGCAGCGCGTATTGTCGCGGCTTTCCAAGCTGCGCTCGAGGAGCTGAACATCGATGCTCCCCTTTACGTCAGTCAGAACGACGGCACGCTGATGAATGCCGAGTACACAGAACACTATCCCGTAGCGACATTCGCATCCGGACCCACGAACTCGATGCGTGGGGCGGCATTCCTGAGTGATGTGGGAGCCGCCGCGGTGGTCGATGTCGGCGGGACGACGGCAGACGTTGGCATGCTGGTGAACGGGTTTCCGAGGGAGGCATCGGTCGGAGTGGAGATCGGCGGGGTGCGCACCAATTTCCGCATGCCTGACGTTGTGTCGCTGGGCATTGGAGGTGGCAGCCTCATCCATGGTGAAGCCGATCAGATTGCCGTCGGCCCAACCAGCGTTGGCTACGACCTTTTGTCCAAGGCTCGGGTCTTTGGCGGCGACACTCTCACAGCCACCGATGTGGCTGTGGCGGCGGGGATGGCCGACATCGGCGATGCGAGCCTGGTTGCGGACCTCGACAGTGATCTGGTTCGGTCCGTGGTGGGCCAGATCCAGCAATCTGTGTCTGACGCGGTCGATCGTATGAGAACTTCCTCAGATCCGGTCCCGTTGGTGGTCGTGGGGGGTGGGGGTGTGCTGTTGGAAGACCATCTCCCATGCGCATCGGTCGTGATTCGTCCAGAGAATTTTCCGGTGGCCAACGCGGTTGGCGCCGCGATCGCACAGGTCGGTGGGGAGACCGACCGAATATATGCCATCGCCGAAACGGGCCGTCTCGCGGCCCTCGAGCAAGCCAAAGAAGAGGCGTCACGATTGGCGATAGAGGCGGGAGCAGACCCGACATCGGTCGATATCGTGGAGGTGGAGGAAGTTCCTCTTGCGTACCTGCCCAGTAACGCCATTCGCATCAGGGTCAAGGCCGTCGGAGATTTGGAACACCGAGCGGGGGGAAGGAACCAATGAGTGAAGAAAGATACTTGGGAGGCCATACGGCTTTGGTCACGGCCTCGTCGAGGAACCTGGGAGCGAGCATCGTCAGGGCGCTGGCGAAGGCCGGTGCCAACGTGGTGGTCACCTACCACCAGTCCAGGAACACAGCCGAACGACTGATTGCAGAACTCCCAGAAGGAAACCACGCAGCCGTACACGGTGACACGACACATGAGGACGGAATCCGGGCCATGGTCGATGCCGCCGTCGCAGCAGCCCCTGCACCCATCGACATTCTGATCAACAACTCTGGGCCATTCGCGATGGATCGCTTTGTTGATCTCGAACCATCCGAATGGGACCGGATCTGGACTGCAAACCTGAAGGCTGCCTATCTGACAAGCCGGTTGCTGATTCCGGCGATGAATGGATGGGGACGGATCGTCAATGTCTCGGCGGGTTCCGCCTACCTGCGGAACCATTCCATCTACACGCTTGTCAAGGATTCCCTGATCACATTCACGGAGGCGCTCGCTGTGGAGGTTGCTCCAGATGTGAACGTGAACTGTGTTGCCCCTGGCCAGATTGCCGAATCCGCCGAGGACATGGCTGAATTCGACCCGTCCTTCGTAGAACGTGCCACCAATGCCACACCATTGGGTCGGCTCGTCACCAGGGACGAGGTCGCCGGCATCGTCGCCGAACTATGCGGGCCCCGCTTCGACGTGGTGACCGGGGTGACGATCCCGATCGACGGCGGCTGGCGCCTCGCGACCTTCTGACTACGGATCAGAAGGTTGGGGGTTCGAGTCCCTCTGGGCGTGCCGCCGAAACCCCCATGAATAGGGGGTTTCGTCGCGGTCGTGGGTGGTGTGGTCGGCCGGAGGGTGGGCCTTGGGAGCCATTCTCGGGAGCCATTGCTAACGTTTCCGTGTCGGTAGGGGTATCAACCGGAGGGGCCATGCGGGAAGAGGACGGGCGGGGCCTAGCACCTACTGAGATCTTCTCGTCGGCGGGCGCCGTGCTTTTGGGTTCCTGTCGATGGAACACGCCGGTACCGAGCCAGGAGCACGGTGTGTACGTGGTGTCAATGCATCGACGCCCCGAGAACGGTGATGGTCTCGCCACTGCTCCGATCGACTACGGTGCGCTGGAGGGTTGGCTTGATCGCTGCCCGGGCTTGGCTCTCGACAGCGGTCGACCCGACATCGATGAACTCGCCGCCCACCTCGCCACGTGGTGGCTCCCGAACACATCCATTCTGTACATCGGGAAGGCCGAGACGCAGAGCCTTCGGAAGAGGGTTGGTCAGTACCACAAGACACCCCTCGGAGCCCCTCGGCCGCAGGGCGGCGGCTATTGGCTCAAGACGCTGGGTCTCCTTGGTGACCTCTACCTCCACTACAGCGAAGTCGCCAGCGATGTGTCGGCGGGAGGCATCGAAGACGATCTTCTCAACGCGTTCCTAAGCCTCTACTCGGCTGTGCCCGAAACTCACCCTGAGCCGGATCTGCCATTGCCCTGGGCAAACCTGCAGGTTGAACGTCCCCCACCTCGGAGGCGACGAGACCATCGACTCCCCTCCCTCGCGAACCAACAACGACCGATGTCATAGGACCAAGACGCGGCTTTGGTTTCAGCGCTGCCCTGCGGACAACGCAACGCGGGCGAGGCGATCAGTAATTCGTGTCATAGGGCATCCGTAGTCTCATCGTATGGATGGGACACTCTTCGATGCGCAGGAACTTCAGCGACGCTCGGTCGACTTCGAGTTTCAATCGTGTAGTTTAGTGGGCATGTCCATACCCAGTTCGTTCAGCGTCGCAGGCCTCTTCGCCGGCATCGGAGGCATAGAGCTGGGTCTTCACGAGAGTGGTGCCACCACCAAACTCCTATGCGAGTGGTGGGAACCCGCCCAAGCCGTCCTCGCCAAGCGATTCCGCGATGTCCCTCTAATGGGCGATGTGCAGGAACTGGACCGGTTGCCCGACGTCGATCTGGTCACTGCCGGTTTCCCGTGTACCGATCTCTCTCAGGCGGGACGGACCAAGGGCATTTCAGGTGCCGCCTCCGGACTGGTCGGCGAGGTCTTTCGCCTTCTTGAGGACCGACGAGTTCCACTCCTGATGCTCGAGAACGTCCGCAATATGCTGGTTCTCGACAAGGGCGAGGCAATGCGGTTCCTCGTTGACGAACTCGAAGCGCTCGGGTACCGGTGGGCCTACCGCCTTGTGGACTCGCGTTTCACCGGCGTGCCGCAGCGACGCCAGCGAGTGATCCTACTTGCATCCCAGGATCTCGACCCTCGTTCCATCCTGTTTGCCGACGAGGCAGGCGAGCCAGACGATGACTACTTTCGGGGCGACGTACATGGTTTCTACTGGACCGAAGGCGTGCGCGGACTCGGGTGGGCGCGAGACGCCGTACCGACCCTGAAGGGTGGCTCGACGATTGGCATCCCGTCGCCACCAGCGATCTGGAATCCGGGCGGGGCTGCCGACCTGCGAATCGTCACGCCCCAGATCCTCTTGGCCGTGCTGCTGCAGGGATTCCCGCGGGGCTGGACCGAGCCTGCCAACGAAATGTCGAACCGCAAAGGTACGCGCTGGAAGCTTATTGGGAATGCAGTAACCGTGGGAGTATCTCGCTGGGTCGGAGACCGCTTGCTGACCCCCGGACTTCCCATGCTGGATGGACGTCCGCTCGATCGCGGGGAACGCTGGCCAATCGCTGCCTACGGAGCCAACGGCAAGGCATGGGCTGTTGACCTCTCGATGTGGCCGAGGCAAGAGCCATACCAACATTTGAGCGACGTGGTGAAGCTCGACAGAGCCCCCCAGTTGTCGGCACGAGCGACCGCCGGTTTCTACAGCAGAACCCAGAAAGGATCTCTCAACTTTGTCGATGAATTCATTGTCGATATTGCCGAGCACGCCGCCCTTATGGCCCAAGAGCTTGTCGTCGCCTGACAAGGACGTACGTCCACCGGCCTCATCAGAAGCCGCGCGAAAGCGCATGAAGCGACAGGGACGCCGCGACACCAAGCCCGAAATGATGCTCCGACGCGCTCTCTGGAAGTCGGGGCTCCGGTACCGGGTCGACCGGTCACCACTGAAGGGGATGCTCCGCCGCGCCGACATCGTGTTCGGGCCAGCCAAGGTCGCGGTCTATGTCGATGGTTGCTTCTGGCACTCATGCCCAACGCACGCCACGATTCCCAAGAGCAACCGGGAGTGGTGGGTCGACAAACTCATGGCAAGCGTTCGGAGAGATCGGGACACTGACCGCCAACTCACGGACGCTAGCTGGCTCGTGATTCGCGTTTGGGAGCACGAGGACATGGACTCGATCGCGGAGCAGATCGTAGTTCTCATCGAACGTCGGCGGCATGACGCCAGCGGTTGAAGCACACCAGTAATCTCAAGGCTCATGGACGGCCCCGATATCCTTGCTCAAACGCTCAGCGTGCCCGCACTGACCGGTAGCAAGGCCCCGAAGCTCTGGCAATATCACTCGCGTGGGACCCGACATTCGATCACGCCTTGCTGGGGTGTGTTGTTCGACCTGCTGGGTGCGTCGGCCGTTTTCCGCGGGCATATTGAGTCGGGCAAGGTGGTCTTCGGTCTCGATCACAAGATGCACGATTTCGCAGCTGACCGCCCGAAGAAACTCGATCTGGTGATCGCCAGACCAGCGAGCGATGGAGGTAGGACAGGCAAGACGTTCAGGGATCTCCCTGATCTCCACCAGATCCAACTTTCGACAACACAAAGAGAACGGATGGAGAAGTTACCGAATCCCGAAGAGGGACCTGTCGGGGCCGCATTGCTTGCGCTTGAGGCGAAGGCCATGTTTACGGCATTCGGCAAGTCGTATCCCCGGTTCTATGACGAACTCAACTCGTCGCATCGAGCCATCCACGGTTCATCGAACAACGCGCTGGCAGTCGGACTCGCGATCATCAATGTGGCCGACCGATTCATCTCACCGATCAGGAACCCGAACTACCCCGTCACCGGGGAGGCCGAGATCAGTCAACACAACCAACCGAAGGACGCTCGCGGAGCCATCGAGAAGGTCCGCCAGTTGCCTCGGCGAACCTCGGACGAGGGGATCGGCTACGAGGGACTCGGGATCATACTCGTAGACTGCGAAAACGATGGCTCACAAGTAAGCGTCGCGGCCGAGCCAGAGGTGCCGGATAACTACCAGTACGACCGTATGGTCACTCGGATAGCGAACGAGTATGACGTTCGCTTCCGCAATATTTGATGAGTTCACAGTTTCGGGGAGATCGGATGGAAGACACACTCCATATAACGAAGACGACATTTCGAGTTGCCGACTTCCTCGCATGGCAGAGGCACTCAGCGTTGGATCTCCGTCCACCATTTCAGCGGGGAAGCGTGTGGAGCACAAAGGCGAAAGATCGGAAGAGCGTCGTGTAGGGAAAGAGTGTAGATCTCGGTGGTCGCCGTATCATTAAAAAAAAAAAAA
>CALCCX010000499.1 GCA_937900165.1 uncultured Acidimicrobiia bacterium
GTGAGGAAGTGGAGGAGAATAGGTGGAATGGGATAGGTAGGTATGAGGCAAGTAAGTAGAGGATGAGGTGGAAGAATAATATTGGGTAGACAACTCGACGCTCTTCCGATCTGTTGATTATTTTGTTTTTTTTTTCAAGCAGAAGACGGCATACGAGATATATCAGTGTGACTGGAGTTCAGACGTGTGCTCTTCCGATCTCACCTATGGCACACCGGATCCCGATTGGGACACGGACGAACTTGACGAGGGAGAGTTCCGCCTGAGCGCGGTGCTGCCGTTCGTCGAGTCGAAGATGCGGTTCGACTACGACTTCGGTGACGGGTGGGTGCACAACGTCGTGGTCGAGGCAATCAACCCCGTCGAGGCCGCCGTCCTCTATCCGCGATGTCTCGCCGGGAAGCGCGCCTGTCCACCGGAGGACTGCGGAGGCGTGCCGGGCTACGCGAACATCCTCGAAGTAATCGCCGACCCAAACAACCCCGCTCACGCCGACCTGCGTGACTTCGTGCCCCTCGACTACGACCCCGAGCACTTCGACCTGACAGAGATGGACGTCGACATGCGCTCCGAGCGCCCCCTGGAGGCTGGTGAGTCCCTCTTCTGGAATAGTGGGACCAGATTCTGTCTGTTATTCGAGATATGCTCTGATTGCTGGAATACTGGCTATGATACGTGCACGAAACACGCGCACACTGGAATAGCAGAGCGATGACCGATCGAGCGGGCACCTACATCCAACAGCCGACCGGCTATCGATCCTTCCTGCCCAAGCCGCTTCCACCTGATCCGCCGATCGAGTGGAACGGTGAACTGGTCCAGCAACTTTCGGATGCCGACCGCGCGGTCGGCCGCCTCGACGGGCTTGCCCGCAACCTCCCGAGCAGTGACCTGTTCGTTGCGATGTATGTCAAGCGGGAAGCCGTTCTCAGTTCCCAGATCGAAGGCACCCAATCGAGCCTCGACGACGTGCTCGCGTTCGAAGCAGCCATCCCCGGGGTACAGCAGCCCACAGACATCGCTGAAACCGTGAACTACGTCAAGGCGATGAACAGAGGTATCGAACTCCTCGACGAGCTCCCTCTCTCGGGGCGTCTCATTCGCGAGATTCACCGAGAACTGCTTACCGGCGTACGAGGCCAAGAACGAAACCCGGGCCACTTCAGAACATCGCAGAACTGGATCGGCCCGCAAGGATGCACCCTCAACACTGCAACGTTCGTTCCCCCGCACCCCGACGACCTGCCCGAGACGTTCAGGCACCTCGAGGTCTACCTCAACGACGGCTCGATACCTCCGATCGTCCAGGCGGCGCTCTCCCACGTGCAGTTCGAGACGATCCACCCCTTCCTCGACGGCAACGGGCGGGTCGGACGCCTGCTGATCACGCTCCTCCTCATCGAGAAGGGAGCGTTGGCAGCACCGCTCCTGTATCTCAGCCTGTTCCTCAGAGAGAACCGGACTGAGTACTACGACCGGCTCGGGCGTGTACGCACCCACGGGGACTGGGAGGGCTGGCTGCGGTTCTTTCTCCAAGGTGTCACTGTGACCGCCGACGATGCGACCGAAACCGCCCACGCCGTCGCGAAACTCCACGCATCCGATGTGCGCATGACGTCCGAATTCGCGTTCGGAACGTACGGGCCAGCATTCGTCGATCTCATCTCGCAGCAGCCGGTCGTGACTGTCGCATTCGTATCGGAGCAGCTTGAAACGTCTCCAACGACGGCTGGCCTGCTACTTGGAAAGGCAACGGACGCTGGGATGATCGAGGAGATCACCGGCAAGAAGCGGAACCGGATCTTTCGGCACTCGCGACTTCTCGATCTCTTCAGCACCGACGACACCGATCCACTCATGGACAACACAGGGGGCAGCACATGAGTACCAAAGAGGCAGACTTCGAAGCGGCGATCGTGCGGTCCCTGGTGTAGGACGGCGGGTACGCCGAGGGCGACCCGTCAACGTACAACGCCGAACTGGGCTTCTATTGGTGGGTCCGCGCTTCCGCTCTCGGCGATACCGCCCCTGGTAGAGCGTGGTCGCCGGCACACCGAGATCCTGCACTGTGAGGAGGCGATCGGGGAGTTCCATTCCCGTATCTTGCTCCCCGACCCTCTCACCAGAGTCTCACGAACCCTCTCATCAGAGTGTCAAGACGCCATCCGGCAAGTGGATTGATCAGCGGACAACGATCGTGCTGGCCGGGTGATTCGTCGGGATCCGAGCCCGGATTCCGTCAAGAAACATTCCTCTGACAGGATTATGAACACTCTGCTGAGACTCTGGTGAGAGGGTCCTCCTTCACGATTGGCGACATGAGCCAGTTTCGAGAAGCGAGTCCGATGCCACTCCAGCACAACCATCACCACACCGCGGACAACCACCCAGGCATCCACGTCGCACGTCATGGATCCGACCGCCTTCATCACCACACGCACGTGCAACACAGTTGCCGATGTGTACATGTAGACATCGTGGGGGTGGCGGGATGTTGAGTCTTGCGAAGGCCCACAAGGACTACTACCTCGCGAAGGTCGGCGAGATCTCGCCCCGTGAGGACTACTACCTCAAAGGTGGCGCAGCCAGCGGTCGTTGGCACGGCAGCGGTGCCGCCGACTTGGGTTTGGATGGTGCAGTGAGCGCTGAGGGGCTGGTTCGCCTGTTTGACGGTCAGCATCCCGCAACAGGAGACCAACTGGGCCACCGGCTTCGTAAGGACGGGGTTGCTGCGTGGGATTTGACGTTTTCGGCGGACAAGTCCGTGTCCCTGTTGTGGGCGTTCGGCGATGACGATACGC